>CAYUUJ010000050.1:0-8775 GCA_964447845.1 uncultured Anaerolineaceae bacterium | reverse complement strand
CACTCAATACCGAGGGCCGGATCATTCCAGAGAAGGGTGCGCTCCCACTCCGGCGCATAATAATCGGTGGTTTTGTAGAGGATCTCCGCCTGATCGGTCGTAGCATAAAAGCCATGCGCAAACCCGGGCGGGATCCAAAGTTGATGTTTATTTTCCGCGGACAAGACGGTTGTTACACATCGGCCAAACGTAAAGGAGTGCTTGCGCAGGTCGACGGCCACATCGAAAATCCCGCCTGCGATGGCACGAACCAGTTTGCCTTGTGGTTGACGGATCTGATAATGCAGCCCACGTAGGACGCCTTGCTTCGAGGCGGAATGATTATCCTGCACAAATTCAGCGTGGATGCCTGCGGCAGCAAATTCAATCTTCTGATAGCTCTGTAGGAAAAAACCGCGTTCATCTTCCTTCACGTCAGGCTCTATCAGAATAACTTCAGGGATCTCCTGGGGCAGGAAACGCATACTTAAATCTTTTTTTCGTCTCTGTACGCCGCAATTACATCGCCCACATTCCCGGTGATCCGGATCTCGCCCTGTTCCAACCAGGCGGCGCGGGAGCAAAGCGCCTCAAGAGTGATCATATCGTGAGTCACCAACAGGGTGGTGGTTCCCTGATTGCGGAAATCTTGCATGCGCGACTGGCACTTACGGCGAAAGGCCTCATCCCCAACCGACATCACTTCGTCCAGGATCAGGATCTCGGGCTGCCAACTGGTTGCCACCGCAAAACCCAGGCGCCCCACCATTCCGCTGGAATAGGTGCGCAGAGGCGCCTCGATAAAGGCTCCGAGTTCGGCAAACTCAATAATCTCACCCAGGTGGGCTTCAACTTCACGGCGAGCATGCCCTAATAACGTTCCGTTAAGAAAAATATTCTCCCGGCCGGTCAGCTCGGGGTGAAAGCCCGCGCCCAACTCCAGCAGCGGCGCAACTTTCCCCTTGATCCAGACCCGACCATGGGTGGGCACCAGCACCCGCGAAATAACCTTGAGCAACGTGCTCTTTCCAGCGCCGTTGCGCCCGATAATACCGAAAATCTCCCCATGCCTGATCTCGAGATTTACATTTCGCAAAGCCCAGAATTCCTTCAGGCGGACCTGTCGCTGAAGCTGCCGGATGGCGTATTCTTTCAGCGTGCCGATGCGCTCCTCCGGAGCGCGGTAACGGACGGAGACATCCTGCAGCAGGGCAACTGCTTCAGATCCGGTGATCACGCCCATATCTTTTGCATTTCAGACTTGATATGTGAATCCATCTGATTGACGGGAAAAGAAAAGCCAGCCAATGACCAGGGTCGTCATGGCAATAACAGTACCGATGGCTAATGTGCGCAAGTCCGGGCTCACGCCATCGTAAAGCGGCATGCGGAAAATTTCAACAAAATAGTACATCGGGTTCAAATTAAATACCCAGTGACGATAGGCTTCGGGGATGATTTCTTTTGGATAGATAAGAGGGGTTAGATACATCCAGCCCATCAATACTACTTGATATATCTCGGCGACATCCGGGAAATAAACAGCCAGGCTGGAGAGCAGCAGTCCGACGCCCAGCGAAAATGCGGCCAAAAGCAAAAGCGCGTAGGGCAATATCAGAATGCTCCAGCGCAACGGGACACCAACAATCAGCATGATTCCGATTAACGGGACCACCGAAAGCGCGATATTAATCAGCCCGGTGCCAACGGCTGAAACAGCAAAGGCGGTGCGAGGTAGATAAATGCGACGGAGCAGCGTGCCTCCCCATACCATCTGATGGATGGCCGCGTTCGTCGTTTGCGCAAAAAAGGTCCACGCGATCAAACCGCTCAAGACGTAAACCGGGTAGCCCGGGACCTGATGAAAGAGTTGAGAGAAGACCAACGTAAGAACGATCATCATGCCGAGAGGCTGGATCATGGTCCAGGCAATGCCGAGGAATGATCGCTTATAACGGGCAACGATATCGCGCCGGATGAACTGAAAGATCAGGTCGCGGTATTGAAAAATGCCGCGCAGCTCCTCCAGCGCAACAGAACCGCGCTTGGCGCTGTCATAGATTACTGGAGGGGCAGGTACCTGCAAGTCTGTCATAATGGAAAACAGGCGGGAAGTGCCTTTCAATTATATCTTCTCAGGCATGACGCAATGAACTCGCCGGGCAGCGGAACCCAGCCAGATATGTTAAACTTTATTCAGGCTGATAGCGCACAAACCGGTGATTTTAATCGAGCGGGAGGAGCCTCATGAGCGCGCAACACCCGATGCTGGATAACATTCTATCACTTTCAGACCCCGCGCTCTGGGAGCACAGCATACAGCTGGCAAAGACTGCCCTCAGTGCCTGGCTGAAAGGAAAACGACCGGGGTTTGAACGTGTGGTCTTCGTGGGGCATGGCTCGTCGCTGTATAACGGGCAGGTGGGAAAATATATCGTCGAACACCTCGCGGGCATCCCCGCCGAAGCGATCCCGGCTTTCGCGTTCGCTACCTATACCGAAGAAAATATTTTGGGCCCGAAGACGCTCGTGGTGGGCATCTCCACCACCGGCGGAACACAATCCGTGGTGGACGCGTTAGCGCGCGCCCGGGCTGCCAACTCGCCAACGCTGGTCATCACCGCGCAGGCCGGCAGTCCGGTCACCGTGGATGCAGACGCCGTGATCCTGACCGGCGGCGAGATCGACACGCTGTCGGTCAAGACCAACTCATATGTGCTGGCCCTCGTCTCCATCTACATGCTGGCGCTTGGCCTGGCGGGTGCGGATGAGTCCCTGCAGACGAAGTGGCAGGCTCAGATAACGGAAGCAGCCTCCGGGGCGGCCCGATTCTTATCCGTTCAGCATAACGAGATCCAGCCGCTGGCACAGACCTTTGCATCGGCTTCGAGGATCTTCGTGGTGGGCAGCGGTCCGAATTTCGGCACGGCAGGCGAGCTGGCGTTGAAGATCATCGAGATGGCGAAGATGCATACCGAGTCGCAGGAACTGGAGGACTTTTTCCATGGGCGGCTGCGCGAGGTCGATCAGGTCAACCCGATGATCTTGATCGCGCCGAGCGGCCGCACCAGCCGGCGCGTTTTGGATTTCCTGACGGTCATGAAACAGGTTAACGCGCCGACGGTGGTATTGACCGACGCAATCTCGCCGGGCATTCAACAACTAGCTACGCATATCGTAAAGGTTCCGGCCGCATTGGATGAGTTCGCGACACCGCTGCTATATATCATCCCTCTGCATTTATTTTCATTCGAACTGGCCCTGGCCCGCGGGCAGGACCCGAATGCGCCGCGCTACGAGATCGTGGCGCACACGGTACGCTATGAGGGTCCGGAATAATGGAGACTAGCATGCAGACCATGCGCGTGGGCGGCATTGGAACGGGCAGGATCTTTCAGGATGCGCACGTGCCGGTGTACGCGGGCCGCGCGGACGTCCAGCTGACCGGCCTCTTCGATCCTGATCTGGTAGCCGCACGGCTCACGCGCGAGCGCTATCTTCAATTGCGCAAAAAGTCTTTTCCGGATGAGAAACATCCGGAGCTGATCATCTACAACCTGGCAGAGGACCTGCTCAAAGAAGTGGACATGGTGGATATCTGCACGACCGTGCGCTATCACGCCTTCTATGCAGCCATGGCGCTCAAGGCCGGCGTGCACACCATGACTGAAAAGCCGTTCGCGCGCACATGGTGGGAAGCTCAACATGTTGCTGAAATCGCGCGCGCGTCACGGGCGCTCTTCCAACTCAACGACGACAACATCTTCATCCCGCGTTATCAAGCTTTGCGGCACGTGATCGAGAGCGGCGCGATCGGCGAGGTGCAAAATATCTGGATCGCGCGCGGCTACCCCGGCTCCGGGCGGCCCGGCTGGTTTTGGACGCCCATCGAAGCGGGCGGCGGCGGCATTTTCGATTACGGCTCGCATGCCGTGGCCTCCACCTGGTTCCTGCTGGGTTTCGACAAGACCCCGGTCGAAGTGCGCTCCCTGGGAATCGAAGTCCGCAACCGGACGCGTCCGATCGACGCCCACCTGGGCCCGATCGAGATCGACGACGATGCCCATTTCAAGATCCGCTATGTGAACCCGTTGAACGGGGATTGGATGAACGTCACGATCGAGGCCACCTGGACCTGGCCGGATTGGGCGGATAACGGCAGCGACGTGCGCGGTTATATCGAGGTCAACGGCAGCCTGGGCTCGGTGACCGGTTTTGTCAATGAAAAGGATGAGGATTTTCTCAAAATAACCAGCCGCGTCTTCGGAGAGCGATTGCTGCCGGTGGAGAGCGCGCATACCGAGGATATTTCATTCCGGGATGAGATCGCGAATTTCATTATGTGTGTGCGCACAGGGACACAATCCATCTTGAATGCGGACATCGCGGCGGCGGTCATCCGCACCCTCAACTGTGCGCAGCTTTCGGAGCTACGCGGCCGCGTCAGCGTGACCGCCAAAGACCTGGAGGCCTGGAGCCGCAAGCTGGCAAAGAACGCGGCGGACGTCTGGGAGGCGGGAGACCGCATCGCCGTGGCGATCAACGAACCGCATCGAATGAAATAAATGATGAATTAATTGTAGGGGCGGGTCGTTCGATTCATGTAGGGGCGGGTCTGATGAATATCCAAAGCCCTCCTCATCCAAAACCTATAGACCCGCCCTTACTTAGATGCGTTACATCGTTCAACCGGATCGCCTGCCAGGCACCGTTCACGGCGTGTAATTCCGAAACGCTGCATGCTCCCCAGGGGCCGTAATTTTTGCGATTACGGTTGTGCCCCTCCATTAAAATGGATGTCAGTGTGCTGAGCACACCCCAGTGGGTGACGATCAAGACCCGTCCACTGGGGTGATTTTTTATAATGCTCTCAACCGCAGATCCAATACGCGTTGAAAATTTTGCGGGTGACTCGCCCGTCAGGGACATCACCCAGCGCGCCAGCGTGTTGCGCGCTTTGATAACCGGATTTTTCACCCCCACGTCGAGTAACGATAACGCCCTACCTTCGAACCAGCCGAAGTCCATTTCACGCAGGCCTTCGACGGGGATCGGTTTCATTCCGATCGCCTCGCCGATGATCCCGGCGGTCTGCAAGGCGCGCCCGGAGGAACTTGAATACAAGGCATCGAAGGTGCCGCCGCGCAGGGACTTTGCCGCGGATTCGGCGTTCAACCTGCCGGTCGCGCTTAACGGGCTATCCAGCCGGCCGTGGATCAGACCGCGTTCGATCCATTCGGTCTCGCCGTGGCGCACCAGCACCAATTGCAAGTCAGACATCAATGTTCTCCTTCAGAAGTAACGATATAGGCCATACAGAAAAACGATCGTCGGGAGTAGATTCAGCAATCCCACCTCCTCGGAATGTGTCATCCTGAGGAAGCTGAGGACGTCGCTTGGCGACGTCCGGCGACCGAAGGATCTCTATTGGCCGGGAGGAGATCCTTCGGTCACAGCCTGCAGCTACGCTGCAGCCTTAGTTCCCTCAGGATGACACATTTTGTTAGCAATTCTTAGTACACACCAAATATACCAATAATTGATCCGCAGATTTTAATGGTTCCTTTTAAATAACGCCGAAGCCTCGACCGCAGGTCTCCTGTGTCAATGTTCGTGTCGGAGACCCTCACGGAGCAATTTTAAGAAACAATCTGCTCCATCTGCGTAATCTGCGGATGTTGTTTTTTGTTTTTACAATTTAACAACCCTCTCCGCCCTCAGAAACGGCTCACCGCGCGCCGCGTCCATCTCCATCACACCGCTCAGCAGCATGGGCGCGCTCGAATTCAGCATGTCCCGGGCCTGGCGGTAGAGGCCCGGGAACAGGATCACTTCCAGCGTCCCGTTCAGATCTTCGAGGGTCATGAACATCATCACGTCCCCTTTGGCCGTGCGACTGTGATGCGAACTCTGCCGCACACCGGCCACCGTGATCCTGCGGCCCACCTGCCCCACGGCTTCCAAAGTTGTGACCGCGCCGGAGGCCGCGATCTTCTCCGCCACCAGCTCAAGCGGATGAGCTTCCAGGCTGGCGCCCAACAATTCCTGTTGCGCGGCGATCTTTTGGTCCACCGTCCAATCTTCCTGGCTGGCATCCTCCTCTCCCTTTGGGACAAACAGGCTCATCTGGTCTTTTTGCCAACCACCGGTTTGCAGTCTGCGAAGAATGGCCGGGATCCTTCCAAATCCATCCAGCCCGCCCACGGACGCCAGATTCACAGCCTCCTGCGGACGTGGATCGGCGCGCGCCAGAAAATCCTCCAGCGAATGGAACGGCGCCTGGCGCAGGATGCGCTCGATCGTTCGGCGGGTGAGGTCTCTGACTTGTTCCAATCCCATGAACAGGATTTTTCGTTCGTGTGTCTCTCCCGAAGGAACATTTCTCACGGAAAAATGATGGCTTGAGTAATTAATATGAGGCGGCCGCACCACCAGACCCATTCGACGCGCTTCGCTCAGGTACACACGCTGACTGTAATACCCGCCCCAATTGGCCAGCACGGCGGCGATAAACTCGGCCGGGAAATATGTCTTGCACCAGGCCGAACGCCAGGCCACTTGTGCATAAGATGCGGCGTGTGCTTTTGGGAACCCATATCCTGCAAACGCCGCCATCATCTCCCAGACCCTTTCCCCGGTGGAGGCTGGTACTCCGCTCCGGGCCTCCGCCTGGCTGACGAATTTACGCTGCAATTCCTGCATGCGTTTGCCCGGATCGTAAGGGCGTGTCAATGACACACCCTTACTCATCGCTCGGCGCAATAGATCAGCCTCGGCCAGGCTGAACCCGGCCAGTTCATGCGCGATGCGCAACACCTGTTCCTGATAAAGGATGACGCCGAAAGTTTCATCCAATAACGGCGCCAGCGCGGGGTGCAGATGATCGACCTGCTCCTCCCCTTTGAAGCGGCGGACAAATGCGTTCTTCAACCCGCCGGTCAGCGGTCCCGGTCGATAAAGCGCCAGCGCGGCCATGATGTTGTCCTCGCTGCGGGCGTGGATCTCACGCAGTGTGGAGCGCATGCCGGGGCTCTCGATCTGAAAACAACCGATGGTCTGCCCGGTCTCCACGCGTTGAGCGGTCGCCTCATCCTCGGCCGGGGTTTCGTCCAGCACGGACAGCAGATTGGCATATTGTCCCGGCCGGCTCTCCGCCACGAATTGCGCCACATCGCCGACGACCGTCAGGCCGCGGATGCCGAGCAGGTCGATCTTGACCAGCCCCATGGCCTCCACCGATTCCAGATCGAACTGCGTGATGATGACGCCCTTGCTGCCCGAGCGCATGACCGGCACCAGGTCGGTCAACTGGCCCGGCGCGACGATCAATCCACCGGCGTGAACTGAGAGATGCCGCGGCAGCTTGAGCAGAGCTTCTGCTTCATTGAAAATGAGTTGATGGGACGGCATCCGATACGCGGCGCGCAATTCATCGAACGGTGAGGCAGACTCGGATCCAGCCTCGTCATTTTCGAGGCGGGCCGCCCACCAGGCATACGGCAGCTGGTCCACCAGGGCGCGGACTTCGGCCGGTTCCAAACCATGGGCTTTGGCCACGTCTCCAAGCGCCGAGCGCGGGCGGAAGCGGTTGATGGTCGCGACCATGGCCACGCGGTCCGCGCCATATACATCGAAGACATGCTGGATGACGCTGTCGCGCCGCCGCGAACACAGGTCCGTGTCGATGTCCGGCGGGGTCGTGCGCGCCGGATTGAGGAAGCGTTCAAAATATAAGTTAAGTCGCAGCGGATCGGGGCTCGTGATCCCAAGGCAGTGCGCCACGAGCGAGGAGGCCGCTGAGCCGCGCGACGAGAACGGCACGCCGGTTTTGCGCGCGTAATTGAGGATCTCCTCAACGATCAGGAAGACCGGCTCGAAGCCCATCCCGGCGATCACGTTCAACTCATGATCGAGCCGCGCCTGGATGACTGGAGTGATCCCGCCATATTGCCGGCGCGCGCCCTCTTCGGATTTCTGTCGCAGGTGTTGCGCTGCGGTCATTCCAGGCGGCAGTGGCACAGTCGGCATGTGCGCGACACCGATCGGCAGGTCGAATTTGCAACGCGCGGCGATCTCTTCGGTGGCTGCCAGCGCGGCAGGAAAATCCCGGAAGCGGGACTCCATCCCCTGCGCGCTCATGAAGTACCCATCGCCCGGCGCCGCCGCGTCCGATGGGAGCTGATTCAACGATCGATTGACACGTATGGCCGACAACGTCCGCTGCAGGGTGGCCTGCCCCGGGGTCCGGTAATACACTGGATGAGTCACCACAGCAGGGATATGTAATTTATTTGCGAGCTCCGAAAGTGCCGGAGCATTTGCAGGCTTTTGCAGACCTACATACAAGCGATCCGGGAAAATCTGTTTGAGCTCATCGAGTCGCGCTCCGGAGCCATCGCCCTGTTCATCGCTGATGGCGATCAGGTCTTTGGAGTATTCATTCAAAAGATCGAGAGGACAATTTGCATTGGGGTTATCGCGCAGAGTCAGAGCGCTGCTCAACCGGCACAGGCTGGTCCAACCCTCCAGGCTGGTAGACAATAACGCCAGTCCCCCTGTTCCCAAGTCGATCTCCAATCCCAACAACGGTTGCACACCTGCTTTCTGACAGGCGACCGCAAATTCTATCGAGCCGGTTAGCAGGTTATGGTCCGTGAGGCCGACGGCCGGCATGCCATTTGCCAGGGCAGCTTGTGCCAGTTCCTCAGGCAGGAGCAATCCTTCGCCCAGGGAAAATGCCGAGTGAGTCGTGAGATGAATGAACATGAGCTTGTTCCAATTATAGAGGCGCAGTGT
>CAYUUJ010000049.1:0-8840 GCA_964447845.1 uncultured Anaerolineaceae bacterium | reverse complement strand
TTGTTTCTTCACGTCCTGTGAGCCAGGCACAACCATTACGCGTGTGCCGATGGCAACTTTGCGACCCTTCAACAGGGAAGCAGCCAGGCGCAAGTCTGAAATGCGCGAGTTGGTGCAGGAGCCGATAAAGACCACGTCTACTTTTTGGCCGAGCAGCGGTTGATTGGGCTTCAAACCCATATAAGCCAGGGATTTTTCAAGCGCGGCTTTTTGAGAGGCTTCGCCCAGGTTGGCCGGATCGGGAATGCGACCAGTGATCTTCATACCCATACCGGGATTCGTCCCGTAAGTGATCATCGGTTCGAGGGCACCAGCGTCCAGCGTGATGGACTGGTCGTAGGTTGCATCTTCATCGCTTGGCAGAGATCGCCAACCCGTTACCGCCTTGTCCCAATCCGCGCCTTTGGGAGCGAACTCACGGCCTTTAAGATATTCGATGGTCGTATCGTCCGGGGCGATCATGCCGGCGCGCGCGCCGCCTTCGATCGACATATTACAGATGGTCATACGCTGGTCCATCGTCAGGCCGCGCATGGCAGCACCGGTATATTCAAACACGTGCCCGGTCCCGCCACCGACCCCGATGCGGGCGATCAATGCCAGGATGATATCTTTGGCCGAGACACCGGCCGCCAGGGTACCGTCCACGCGGACTTCGTAGGTCTTCGGGACTCTCTGCAACAGGCATTGCGTCGCCAGCACATGCTCGACCTCGGAGGTGCCGATCCCAAAAGCCAGCGCGCCGAACGCGCCATGTGTCGCCGTATGGCTGTCACCACAAACGATGACCATGCCTGGCTGTGTCAGTCCAAGTTCCGGTCCGATCACATGCACGATGCCGCGCTGTGGACTGTTCATGCCGTATAAAGGAATCCCGAACTCATTCGCGTTGGTTTCCATCTGTTTGATCTGAGCCGCGGCCATGGCGTCTGCGATCGGCAGTGACGGATGGTGCGTCGGGATCGAATGATCCATGGTCGCGACGGTCTTATCGGGGCGGCGGACCTTCAAACCGCGTTGGCGCAGTCCGGTAAAGGCTTGCGGCGAGGTCACCTCGTGGATCAGGTGCAAGTCCACGTAGAGGACGGCCGGTGACTCCGGTTGTTGGGCCACGACATGTGAGTCCCAGATTTTTTGAAAGAGAGTTTTTAGCATAAGATTTTGTTTATGTCATTGCGAGGCGGCGTTCTTCCGCCGTGGCAATCTCACGGATTCAAGCACTCATTAGTCGCTTGAGATTGCTTCCCGCAGGCTCGCAATGACAACTGCTATCCCAACATCACTCCAAAATCATTCTGGGAGGGTTGCGCGGCTTCGGTCTTCGAGATGATCAATTTATTGAGGGCGTTGATGTAGGCTTTCGCACTCGCCACTATGATATCCGTGTCCGCGCCATGGCCGCCGTAGACACGCGGGTGCTCGATCTCTTTTTGCGCGTCCATCGTGTGCTGACCGTCCCGGCCCTGTATGCGGACCGTGACCTCACCCAACGCATCGATACCTTCGGTGATGGCATGGATATTAAATTCCAGCAATGTACTCGGCACATTCACGATCGCATCGATCGCTTTATAGGTGGCATCCACGGGACCTGTACCGGTGGAGGCATGTGTATAGATCTTCCCATCCGGGCCGCGCAAGCGGACAGTGGCAGTCGGCATGTTCATCGTCCCGCAGGCCACCTGCAATCCGTTCAGGAAAAACACATCCCGCGGCTGATAGAACTCATCCGCGATGATGGCTTCGAGATCGGCATCCGCAACAGTCTTCTTACGATCTGCCAGTTGCTTGAACCGCGCAAACGCCTTATCGAGCTCGACTTCATCCAGTGAGTGCCCCATTTCCGCCAAGCGCGTCCGCAGGGCATGCCGTCCCGAATGTTTGCCCATCACCAGCTTGGACTGATTGACTCCGACGTCCTCCGGACGCATGATCTCATAGGTTGTCTGGTGCTTGAGCATGCCATCCTGATGGATGCCGGCTTCGTGCGCAAAAGCATTGGCTCCGACAATGGCCTTATTCGGCTGAACGATGATGCCGGTGTAATTGCTGACGAGCCGGCTGACGCGCGCGATCTGTTGCGTGTTGATGCCGGTCTCCAGCTCAAAGATGGGTCGGCGCGTGCGCAGGGTCATGACGACTTCTTCGAGCGAAGTATTGCCGGCGCGTTCGCCGATGCCATTCATGGTCACTTCGGCCTGCCGCGCGCCGGCTCGGATCCCGGCCAGCGTGTTGGCAGTGGCCATACCCAGGTCATCATGGCAATGCACGGAGACGGTGATGCCAGCATGCATACCGGGCGTGTTTTTAATGATGCCCTCGATCAATTTATAGAATTCATCCGGTGTGGTATAGCCGACCGTGTCCGGAATGTTCAAGGTCGTCGCGCCGGCTTTGATCGCTTCACCCAGTACCACGTACAAAAACTCGGGTTCCGAGCGGGACGCGTCTTCCGGGGAGAACTCCACATCCGCGCATAACGAGCGGGCGTATGTGACCATCTCGGACACAAGATTTACGACTTCTTCAGGGTCCATCTTGAGTTTATGCTTCATGTGGATGGGTGACGTGGCCAGGAAGGTATGGATACGCGGTTTCTGCGCCACCTGGACCGCCTCCCAGGCTTTATCGATATCCGCCTTGGTGGCGCGCGCCAGCCCGGCGATCACCGGGACCTTTGCGTCTGATTCGCCGGCCTGCGGGTTACCCACTTCCTGAGCAATCCGCCTGACAGCCTCCAGGTCATCCGGTGAGGCGGCGGGAAAACCGGCTTCGATAATGTCCACGCCCAGGCGGGCCAGATTTTGTGCCACCTCGAGTTTTTCCGCAGAAGTCATGGTTGCGCCAGGCGACTGCTCGCCATCCCGCAATGTAGTATCGAAGATCTTTACATAATTCGTAGGCATAGGGTCTCCTTACTAGTTAGTCTGATAGTCTTATAGTCTTATGGTGAGGTGATACTGCGACTATCAGACTAACGACTATTAGACTATTAGACTAGTCGTCTACTGCTTCCAATTCTCCGGCCGCAGGGAACGGACCGCCGCTCCGGCCTGCCACATTTCCGATTCACGCATGACTCGCAACTCTTCGTCCAGTTTTGAGCGATAGTCCGGGTCGCTGTTCTTGTCGAGCACGATGCGGGTCTGCTCACCGGAGACCACACTTTGATAGAGGTCCGCATACACCGGCGCGACCGCATCGCGGAATTTATCCTTCCAATCCAGGGCGCCGCGCTGGGCGGTCGTGGAGCAGTTGGCGTACATCCAGTCCATGCCATTCTGCCCGACGAGGCGGATGAGTGATTGGGTCAATTCTTCGACAGTCTCATTGAAGGCTTCGGAGGGAGAATGACCGTGCTTGCGTAAAACGTTGTACTGCGCTTCCATCACGCCTGCGAGCGCGCCCATTAAAACGCCGCGTTCGCCGGTAAGATCGCTATAAACTTCGTTTTGAAATGTGGTCGGAAACAAATATCCCGCGCCGATGGCGATACCCAGCGCAACGGCGCGCTCTTTGGCGCGTCCGGTCGCATCCTGATGGATCGCAAAACTGGCATTGATCCCTGAACCGTCCAGGAAGTTGGTGCGCACGCTGCGGCCTGAACCTTTGGGTGCCACCAGGGCGACATCCACATGCGGCGGCGGGATGACTCCCGTCTGATCTTTATATGTGATCGAGAAGCCATGAGAGAAATATAAAAGATCACCTTCATTCAGGCACTCCACGATCTTCGGCCACTGCGAGCGCTGGCCGGCATCCGAGAGCAGATATTGAATGACAGTACCGCGTTCGGCTGCCTCTTCGACCGAGAAGAGCGTTTCACCCGGTACCCAGCCGTCAGCGAGGGCTTTGTCCCAGCTGGCGCTGCCCTGCTTCTGGCCGATGATGACCTTGATGCCGTTGTCGCGCATGTTCAAGGCCTGTGCAGGTCCTTGCACACCATAGCCAAGCACGGCCACAACTTCATCTTTCAGGACTTCACGCGCTTTCGCAAGCGGAAATTCCGCGCGCGTGACAACTTCCTCTTCCACACCACCGAAATTGATCTTAGCCATATAAGTTCTCCATAGATTGTCATTGCGAGGAGCGTTCGTTGCGACGAAGCAATCTCCTCGCGGATTTGGGGATTGCTTCGGGCGGAAGAACACCGCCCTCGCAATGACATGTTGGTATTACGGCGTCATCTGTGCCATTTCATAACTCTCTTCTTTATTCCCATTCACACCCGGCATGCGGCGGATGCCCGAGTTGGCGCCGCGCGTCATCGCCACGCGACCCGCACGCACCATTTCCACGATGCCCACCGGACGCAGCAACTCGATCATGCCCTCGATCTTATCCTCGGTGCCGGTGATCTCCACGATGACTGAATCAGCTGCAACATCTACAATATGTGCCCGAAAGATGCCAGCCAGGTGATTGACCTCGGCGCGCTTCTCGGGACCGACCCGCACTTTGATCAGAGCCAGGTCGCGGGTCACGGCCGGCTGATGCGTGACGTCCTGCACGTCGATCACATTGACAAGTTTATACAGATTGGCTTCGATACGGTGGGCGTCCACGTCGCCGTTCGGGCAATCGACCACGATCGTCATGCGCGAGATGTGGGGTTTTTCCGTCCGCCCGACAGCCAGGGATTCGATATTGAAATTCCGGCGGCGGAATAACGAAGCCACGCGATTCAACACGCCAGGCTTATTCTCAACGAGTGCGATAAAGGTATATTGCATTTGATTCTCCATTTCGATCCGCAGATTATGTAGATATTTAAAATTCAATCTGCGAAATCAGCCTAATCTGCGGATCATTTCTGTGTCACGCGCACGGGCCGCCGGATCATGTCGTGCAAGGATGCGCCGGAAGGAACCATCGGATAGACGATCTCTTCCTTTTCCACACGAAATTCCAAAAGGACGGGTCCGGGTGTATTACGAGCAAAGGCAATGGCGTCCTGCACTTCTTCCGGCTTCGTAACCAGGCGGCCGGGAACGCCATGCGCATCCGCGATCTTCACAAAGTCCGGGGTGAGCATGTCCACGGCCGAATATCGTTTCTCGAAGAAAAATTCCTGCCATTGACGGACCATACCGAGGAAGTTGTTGTTCATGATGGCGATCTTCACATTCGCACCTTCCTGCACCGCGGTCGTGAGCTCGGACATGGTCATCTGGAAACCGCCGTCCCCCACGACTGTCCAAATCTCCTGATCTTTGGCTGCGAACCAGGCGCCGATCGCCGAAGGGAGACCAAAACCCATGGTGCCCGCGCCGCCCGAGGTGATCCAACGGTTCGGCTTATCGAGGAAGTAATATTGCGCCGCCCACATCTGGTGTTGACCCACGTCGGTGGTGACGATCGCGCCGCCGTCCGTGGCCTCCCACAAGTTATGGATCAAATGCGCCACATACAGCTTTCCATCGTCGGGCCAGTTCATGATGCTGCGCGCATCCCCGTCCGCCTTCCAGACGCCGATCTCCTGCATCCATTCCTCGTGATCGTATTCATCCACCATCGGAATGAGGTCCGTCAACACGGTCTTCATGTCACCGATCAGAGGCACATCCACAAAAACATTCTTATGGACCTCGGAAGGATCGATCTCGATGTGGATCTTCTTGGCATTCTGGGCGTAGGTCTTTAAATTTCCGGTCACGCGGTCATCGAAGCGCATACCGAAAGCCAGCAGCAGGTCGGCATTCTGGATCGCCATGTTGGTATGGACCTCACCATGCATGCCCATCATCCCCAGACTCAACGGATGTGAAGCCGGAAAGGCGCCCAACCCGAGCAGTGTGCTGGTGACCGGTATCTGCGTTTTGACCGCGAATTGCATCAGCGCTTCCTCCGCGCCGGAGATCAACACACCATGACCGCACAGGATCAATGGCCGCTTGGCCTTTTCGATCAACTTGACGGCTTGCTCCAATAAAGGCTTGGGCGCGCGCGTCTGGGGTTCATAACCGGCCAGTTTGACTTCCTCCGGATAAACAAATTCAGCCTGCTCGATCTGCGCATTCTTGCAGATATCGATCAGTACCGGACCGGGCCGGCCGCTGCGTGCGATGAAGAAGGCCTCCCGCACCACTTCCGCGATCTGGTCCGCTCGTGTGATCAGATAGTTATGCTTTGTGATCGGCAGAGTGATGCCGGTCACATCCGTTTCCTGGAACGCATCGCCGCCGATCAAATGCGCCGCAACCTGTCCCGTTATGAACACGGTCGGTGAGGAATCCATCATGGCAGTCGCGATACCGGTCACCAAGTTGGTCGCGCCCGGGCCGGACGTGGCCATCGCCACCCCTACCTTACCGCTGACGCGTGCGTAACCATCCGCCATGTGTGCCGCGCCTTGTTCGTGCCGCACGAGCACGTGGTGTACGGGATAACTTAACATCGCATCGTAGATCGGCATGTTGGCTCCGCCCGGATAACCGAACACCACCTCCACGCCTTCGCGCACCAGGCATTCCCATAATATGTCAGCACCCTTTTTTTGCATGATTTCTCCTTATGATGACTATAAAAACTAACCGGTTATCGCGCCTTCGGAAGCCGACGACACGCTGTTGGCATACTTCGCCATCACGCCCCTCTTATATCGAGGGGCCGGGGCGCGCCAGCCTGCCTTACGTCGAGTGATTTCCTTTTCATTGATATCGGCGCGCAATTCACGCTTGTTGACATCGATGGTGATCATGTCACCATCCTTAAGATGAGCGATCAACCCGCCGACGGCGGCCTCGGGAGCGATGTGCCCGACAGAGATGCCGCGCGTCGCGCCGGAGAACCGGCCGTCCGTTAAAAGGGCGACGGTATCGCTCAGTCCCGCCCCGGCAATTGCTGCCGTTACCCCGAGCATTTCGCGCATTCCCGGCCCGCCTTTCGGCCCCTCGTAGCGGATCACGACCACGTCCCCAGCTTTGATCTTCTGGTCCGTGACTGCCAGCATGGCATCTTCTTCACGTTCAAAGACGCGCGCCGGACCGGTGAACTCTTTGATATTATTCGCCGCCGCTTTATGAACCCCACCTTCTTCGGCCAGATTCCCATGCAAAATAACAAGGCCACTGTTGGTCTTCAAAGGTTTATCGAGCGGATAAATGACTTTTTGCCCAGGTGTTTCCACGCCGGTCTGGGCTGCTTCGGCGATGGTTTTGCCTGTCACGGTCAGGCAGTCCCCGTGCAGGTAACCACCCTCCATCAAACGCTTCATGAGGAATGGGATCCCGCCCGCGGCGTGCATGTCAGCCGCCATGTATTTCCCGAACGGTTTGAGATCGGTCAACAGCGGCACGCGCGCGCAGAGCGTATCGAAATCGTCGATATGCAACTCGATGTCGGCCTCGCGGGCCAGAGCCAGCAGATGCAACACAGCGTTGGTGGAACCACCGGTGGCCGCCACGGAGACGATCGCATTTTCAATTGCTTTACGGGTATAAATTTGGGACGGTCTAATATCAGCCCGCAGCATTTCCATGACCAATTTCCCCGTTTCGAATGCCACGTTATCCTTCTCATCGGACATGGCCGGCACGCTGTTGAAACCGATCGGCGAGATGCCGATGAATTCCATGATGGTGGACATGGTATTGGCGGTAAATTGTCCCCCGCAAGCGCCGGCTCCGGGACAAGCCATGTTTTCCACGTCCGCAAATTCCTGGTCACTCATCTTCCCCGCAGCATGCGCACCAACTGCCTCGAACACATCCTGGATCGTCAATGATTTCTCACCCAATTTGCCCGGGTTGATGGAACCCCCGTATAAAGCCAGTCCAGGGATATCCAGCCGCGCCAGCGCCATCATGACACCGGGAT
Source organism: uncultured Anaerolineaceae bacterium (assembly GCA_964447845.1). Classification (GTDB taxonomy): domain Bacteria; phylum Chloroflexota; class Anaerolineae; order Anaerolineales; family Villigracilaceae; genus DASXQN01. The sequence goes on along the minus strand of CAYUUJ010000049.1, from coordinate 1,022 downwards.
TGGTCTTGTCGCACCCTGAGAGGCAGACTAGGGCATCGAAGTGGTTGCCGCGCGCCACCAACTCGATCGAATCGGCCACCACCTCCCGGCTGATCAGCGAAGCCTTCATCCCCTCTGCTCCCATGGTGATGCCATCCGAGATGGATACGGTGTTGAATTCCATGGGCGTACCGCCGGCGGCGCGTATCCCTTCCTTGACCTTCGCGGAGAGTCGGCGAAGATGGTAATTGCATGGACCGATCTCGATCCAGGTGTTGGCTACACCGACAATCGGCCGCCGCAGATCTTCATCGGTAAAGCCAACAGCTTTGAGCATGGAGCGCGCCGGAGCACGGTTGGGTCCGGTGGTGATGGCATGGCTGTTGTGCTTCGGGTCAGTCATCTTCTCTCTCTTTGCTGTCCCCTCTCCATTGGCGTTCTTCCAATGGGGAGGGGCTTGGGGTGAGGCAGGTAACAAAAAAGAGCCGCCTTGTGGTTGGGCGGCTCTTTGTTTTCTTCGAGAAGGTGCGCTACTTTGCGTTCACCTTTGCCATCCCAACCACAAATTGGTCCTTAATAATAAGGACTACTACCAGGACGACAATCAGGGAGAGGTTGAACAAAGATGCATTCATTTCGGTGTTGATATTTCGCTCGATTATAGGCAGATTCAGGATTAAGTCAAGGGGTTTAGACAAGTAGTATAATACCCCTTGCCGATCCTGTCGCTTTTTCCTTTTTAGGCAAATAACATATTTGCAAGGTTAGGGCTTCCTTTTTTACAAATATTCATACAGCTCAGCCAGTGTGTTCTATGAAACATTTATCACTTTTTTTCATCCTTTCCTTCCTGCTCTCAGCGTGTGGTTCACGTGCTGCGCCTGCAACCCTCACCCCCGCGTTACCCGCAACGCCCACCTCTTTTCCGAGTGCAACGGCCTCGCCATCGCCTGCCCCGATTCCCGTGACGTATGTATATGGCAATGAGGTCTCCGCTGCGGAGAGAGCAGAGTTTGAGCTCGGCATGCGGTCAACCTATAGTT
>CAYUUJ010000048.1:0-8913 GCA_964447845.1 uncultured Anaerolineaceae bacterium | reverse complement strand
CTTCGGCGGTTATCCGGCGGCGGCAATCCGGCGCGCCGCAATAACAATCAAACTCGTCATATGGGTCGCTATCGACCATGGCGTAATCGATACAAACTTCTTCGCCCTGCTCCAGATCGCGCATGGCGACCAATCCGATCTGGCCGGTAAAGCCGGCGTTCGGATGGCAGGAGTGATTTAAACAGTCGGCCGGTTCGAGCGGTTCAGGCGTGAGCAGAAACAGCCCAGCATCGATCTGCAGGACACGCTGTGTCAGATTGGACATATTCGGATCGATCTCATCCTTGCGGATGACCTTGCCTCCCCACAACAGGAGCAATTCTCCTTTTTTAAGCGGTTCCACGACAAAAATGCCGCAGCCTCCCTTTTCGGGGAATTCACCCGAGCGCAGTTTCGGGGAAAGATACGAATAAAATTGATCGCTCATACTTCTCCTTCAGCAACAGGGTTTGACATGCCCAGTTTGTGTGCAGCCGTCAGGTCCGAGGCGTAGTAGTTGCAGGTCAGTTCTTCGCCGGCCGCAATATCCCAGGCAGCATGCTCGCGCAGACCATCCTCGGATTCCACCAAATTAGGCTCATCCGCATGATTAACATACTTCGAATGGTCCGCACACAGCACCATGTATTCCACGCCGTCCACCACCTCAATATAGGTCAGCCGTTGAAGAAATTCCTGCACGGCGGGCGGAAAGTTGGGATACTCGGAGCGCGGTATCCGCTGGTCGATGCGCGCATCGAATTGCCAGACCAATTCACCTTTTCTGATCGGTTCCGATGCAAAACAACCAACGCCATGGATCGGACTCGGTGCCAGGTAGACTCGCACCACGAACATACAGCCTCCAAATCAACTTGCAAACCAACTGCCTTAACTAGACCCGCCGCCTCACCGAGATTTCTCAGCGGGCGGCGGCAGCCGTCAAAAAATGGCACAGGGGTAAAGCGAGAGGCACAAGTCTTGCTGCATTCACACTCGTGCGATTACGAAAATACGATCTCTCCTTTTGGAATAGGAACGATCGCCGTTATTGTATCGCTATGTGTGCAGTTGTCAATCTTTTTGAGCTCGAAAAACCCGGGGATTTTCCACTTCAATTCGCCCGGCTCGCCGGGGTGCCAAAAACCATGGTGCGATATTTCATAAAATTTTGGTGGTCAAGCATTAACCTAGCGTGTCGCCTTCGCCCGTTTAAGATTACGAGGCTTCGCTTTCCGGGCAGATTTATCTGCCCTGTAGGAATCCCGTAAATTTACCGGTTTGCCGGCTACTTTTCGAAGACGCAGATTGAGCATCTCCACGAACACTGAAAAGCCCATCGCAAAATAGATGTAGCCCTTCGCGATGTGTTGATGCAGACCCTCGACGATCAATGTGAAGCCGATTAAGAGCAGGAAACTCAGGGCCAGCATCTTGATGGTCGGATGGCGCTCCACGTAATTGCTGATCGGACCCGCAGTGAAGACCATGACCCCTGCCGCGACGATCACAGCGATCACCATGATCGCCACTTCGTCCACCATGCCAACAGCGGTGATGACCGAATCCAGCGAAAACACGATATCCAGAAACATGATCTGGACAATGACACTCACGAAGCTAGACCCGGCCCGGGCGGAGGCTTCCCCCTCCACGCCTTCCAGCTTTTCATGGATCTCAAATGTGCTTTTGGCGAGCAGGAATAAACCACCCAGGATCAGGATCAGGTCCCGGCCTGCCACTTCAAAGTTAATGATGGTGAAGAGCGGCTCGGTCAATCCGATCACCCAGGATATCGAGAGCAGGAGCATGATCCGGGTAACCACAGCCAAAGCGATGCCGACTGAGCGCGCCCGCGGTTGCTCTTTAAGCGGCAGCTTGCTGGCGAGTATCGATATAAAGATCACATTATCCACGCCCAAGACCAGCTCAAGCGCAACCAATGTGATCAAGGCGATCCAGGTTTCCGGGTTGAAAATCCAATCCACTTTAATAACTCCTTGAATAATTTCTCAGATTTTACGCGGTATCGAGGAATTCGCAAGGCCAGAATTTTCTCCGGCCCCTCGATCGACCATTATCAGAACAGGAATTCAATCATCACTTATTGAAATCCGGTCGGCACCTCCGAATAAACTCCCCGCATCTCTTCAGGTAAGGCTGCTGCCAAAGAAAACATGAGACGATCGGTTAGTGCCAGCGGCGTTTCCTCCGGCAGAGGAAGTAGAATCGGGAGCAGTTTGATTGTAACCCGCGTCCTGCGCGGAAAACCAGCAAAGATTTGGTCCGAGCCGATCACACACATGGGCAGGATCGGACAATTTGCGTCGATCGCCAAGCGCGCAACTCCGGTTTTGGCCACGGTCAGCCCCCGACTCTTCGAGCGCGTTCCCTCAGGAAACATTCCCAATGTCTGGCCGCGGGCGAGGACTTTGGCGGCATGCCGCATGGCCCACTGGTCTTTTTCGCCACGATAGACTGGAAATGCACCCAGATTCCGGAAGGCTGCCTCCAACAACGGGATTTTGAAGAGCTCGGCTTTGCCCATGAAAAAAATGGGGCGCGGCAGGCACAATTGCATCGGAAAGACATCGAAATTCGTGACGTGATTGGCGGCTACGATCACCGGCCCGTCCGCCGGCAGATTTTCCAATCCCTGCACCTGCCTGACCATGAATACCCTGGATACCAGATCCAGTATTGCAACAACCGCCTTACGAAATGGCGTGGCATGAAAATAAAATTTCTTTTGATCGCGCGCATCCGGGGGAATTAATTCCATGTTTCCGGTCAGGTCGGTCAAATTCCGATTATACTTGAATGCGAAATTATCAACTATTTAAACACCGGGAGTATTGGATGGACACCACTATTGAAAGTGTTTCGGCAATTGAAATTCTTGATTCGCGCGGTAATCCCACGATCGAAGTACAAGTCACATTGATGGACGGCGCGTGGGGACGGGCTGCAGTCCCCTCCGGCGCGTCGACCGGAGTGCATGAGGCACTGGAACTACGCGACGGCGACAAGAAACGTTATCTTGGAAAGGGGGTGACTAAAGCAGTCGCCAATGTTAATGGACTGATCTCGGAGGCGTTGTTCGGTTGGGATGCGTCCGAGCAAAAAGCCATCGATACCGAGCTTTTGACGCTGGATGGCACGCCCAATAAAGCCAAGCTTGGCGCCAATGCGATCCTGGGCGTAAGCCTGGCAGTCTCCAAAGCCGCCGCGAATTCGCTCGGCATGCCGTTATATCGATATCTAGGGGGGGTATATGCGCATGTGCTGCCAGTACCGATGCTGAATATTATGAACGGAGGTGCTCACACCGCATGGCAGAGCACGGACATGCAGGAATTTATGGTCATGCCATTTGGCGCACCTTCTTTTTCTGAAGGACTGCGCTGGGGAACCGAGATCTATCACGCCTTGAAGTCGGTGTTGAAAGAAAAGGGATACTCCACACTGGTCGGGGACGAAGGTGGTTTTGCACCCTCGCTCAAGGCGAACAATGAGGCAGTTGAATTGATATTAGCAGCGATCGAGAAAGCTGGATTCAATGCCGGACGCGGCAAGGAAGTGGCCATCGCTCTCGATCCGGCGGCTTCAGAATTTTACGAATCGGATTCAAAAACGTACAACCTTCGCAAGGAAGGCAGGAAACTCACCGGCGAGCAGTTGGTGGAATTCTGGGCCAAATGGGTGGAGGATTATCCGATCGTATCCATTGAAGATGGCCTGGCACAGGACGATTGGGATTCATGGAAGCTCATGGTAAAAACATTAGGTGACAAAACGCAGTTGGTGGGAGATGATCTGTTGGTGACCAATCCCGAACGCGTTCGGCAAGCGATCAAGGAGAACGCCGCCAATGCGATCCTCGTAAAAGTGAACCAGATCGGCACCTTAACCGAGACCATCGAGGCTGTGGAGCTCTGTAAAATTGCCGGGTGGCGGGCGGTGACCAGTCATCGCTCGGGTGAGACCGAAGACGCCACGATCGCCGACCTGGCGGTGGCACTGAACACGGGGCAGATCAAGACGGGTGCGCCGGCGCGCTCCGACCGGGTTGCGAAATATAACCAACTCTTGCGAATCGAAGCCGAGTTGGGAGACTCAGCACGGTATGCGGGTTGGGGCGCATTGAAGGCGTACTAACCAATCCATTTAACGGGAACAGGCCTCGGGTCCGGAAAGACCCGAGGCTTTTTATTTCGCGGCTGCCCGCTTGAGGGGATCCTGAAACCGGCTCTGGCGGGCGGAAATATTAATAAGGGACTCCCGAAAAGGGTTATAATATCGCCACTATACTCATTTGATTGGAGGATGCTATGGCAAGTGTAACGTACGAAAATGTATCGAAGAAATTTGGGGATGTAACCGCCGTGGACGATATCAACATTTCGGTTGATGACAAGGAATTCCTCGTCCTGGTGGGACCTTCAGGTTGCGGAAAGACCACCGCGCTGCGGTTGCTGGCCGGCCTGGAAGAGATCACTGGTGGGCAGATCAAGATCGGAGACCGCGTCGTCAACGACGTCGCCCCAAAAGACCGTGACATTGCCATGGTCTTTCAATCTTACGCTCTCTACCCCCACCTGTCGGTGTACGACAACATGGCCTTTGGCTTGAAACTGCGCAAGCTCCCCAAAGAGGAGATCAAGCGCCGCGTGGCTGAGGCTGCCACCGTGCTGGGAATCACCGAGCTGCTCGAGCGCAAACCCAGGCAGCTTTCAGGCGGTCAACGTCAGCGTGTGGCCGTCGGGCGCGCGATCGTGCGCGAACCGAAGGTCTTTTTATTCGACGAGCCGCTTTCGAACCTGGATGCGAAATTGAGAGTCCAAATGCGCGCTGAGATCGGAAAATTGCATCAACGCCTGCAGACCACTTTCATTTACGTGACCCACGACCAGACCGAGGCCATGACCATGGCCACCCGCATCGCAGTCATCAATAAGGGGAAACTTCAGCAGCTGGATACTCCGCAAAACCTGTACGACCGACCGGGTAATTTATTCGTAGCTGGTTTTATTGGTTCGCCGGCGATGAACTTCTTCCCTGGAAAACTGCGCAAGGACGGCGGCAAGCTGATCGTTGATACCGGCGACTTCATGGTACAGATCCCCGCCAAGAAAACCGGTCCCTATCAGGGCCTGGTGGACAAGAACATCATCCTGGGCATCCGCCCCGAGAACATTCATGATGCAGATTTCACTCCTCCGAACATCGACGCGGAGAAAGTTGCCGTGAAAGTGGATGTAACCGAGTTGATGGGTAACGAGATCCTCCTGTACCTGGTCAGCGGAAAGAATACATTCGTGGCGCGCGTCGACCCCCGCTCGAAGCTGCGCGTCGGTCAGCAATCGCAGGTCATGTTTGACATGGACAACTTCCACATTTTTGACGGGGCTACCGAACAAGCAGTCCGTTAATTCGTGGATGACCCTCATCAATGCACTGTTTCAAGTGCAAACAAAGGCTCAGCCGAAAGGCGGTCATCGAGACCGCCTTTCTTTTTGAGCCATGAGCAAACCATCGGGAATGAAGCATACAATGGACATCCCAGACTGGGTACAAGACGCGATCTTCTATCAAATATTTCCAGACCGCTTCGCCAAAAGCGAGCGATTGGCTGAAAATGGCCTTCAATTCGAAGCCTGGGATTCACCGCCGACATCCAGCGGATTTAAAGGCGGCGACTTATATGGCGTGGCCGAAAAGCTGGATTACCTCCAGGAATTGGGGATCACGGCCATCTATTTGAATCCGGTCTTCGCATCCGCCTCCAATCACCGTTATCACACGTACGACTATTTTGAAGTCGATCCCTTACTGGGCGGAAATGATGCCTTGCGACATTTACTCGACGAGGCGCATAAGCGCGGCATGCGGGTCATCCTGGATGGTGTTTTCAACCATGCCAGCCGCGGTTTCTGGCAATTTCATCATGTGCTGGAAACCGGTGCAGCTTCGCCTTATAAAGATTGGTTCCATTTCGACCCGGAGCGCTTGAATGGCAAAAAACATTGGGGCGCATACCCTTCGTCGGAGGAAGAACAAGCCATTTCACGCGAAGGCAGCCTCAAAGCCCTCGGCTATCAGGGTTGGTGGAATCTGCCCGCCCTCCCAAAATTCAGAACCGAAACACCCGCAGTGCGCGAATTCCTCTTCGGCGTCGCTGAATATTGGATGCGCTTCGGCATCGATGGCTGGCGGCTGGATGTTCCGGCTGAGATCGACGACGATCCTTTCTGGCGAGAATTCAGGCGCCGAATGCGTGCCATTAATCCGGAAGCCTACATTGTGGGCGAGATCTGGCACGAGTCACAACGCTGGCTACAGGGCGATCAATTCGATGCTGTCATGAATTATTTGATTACGGCTGCGGCTTTGAGTTTTTGCGGCGGGGATCGACTGGATATGAACATGGTCAATCAAGCCGGAGGCTTGCGGGGACGCGTCCACCCGATGAACGCCCAGGAGTTTGCGGACGAACTGGATCGGATCAACCAACTCTACCCGCGGCAGGTTACCCATGCTCAACTGAATTTACTCGATAGCCATGATATGCCGCGCTTTCTTTCCTGTGTCTCGGGTGACAAAGACTCGCTAAAACTAGCCTGGTTGCTTTTGTTTACAGTCCCAGGCTCACCTTGTGTGTATTATGGGGATGAAATTGGCATCGACGGCGGCCACGATCCCGATTGCCGTAAATCATTCCCGTGGGACGCCTCAGACTGGGATCAAGACCTGTTCGCGTACCTCAAAGCATGTATCAAGGTTCGTAGGGATCATGAAGCGTTACGTCGAGGAAACCTCGAGCGACTTTCTTCAAGCAATGGGGTTTATGTTTTCAAGCGCACGCTTGGCAAAAATGTGATCATCGTTGCCCTTAACTCAGCCGGAACGACTGGAGAGGTCGAATTGGATGCCTCCGTCCCAGGCGGGGCCAACCGGCAGATTTTATTCGGTCATACGGAAATTGAAGACAGAAACGAAAAGACGCGTTTTAGCATCCCGCCTCGTACTGGGGTCGTGATAAAAGCATAGCCCTCAAAATAGAGGAGCAGCGGCATGAGCGAAACACAAGAGCAGATTCTCAATAGACTTCTGGCTGGGTTGCAGAGCGAAGATGACCAGCTTCGTTTAGCCGCGCTGCATGAGTTGGGAACGCTCGATTACAGCAGTCCTGCCATCTTGCAGCACATCGAACGGCTCGCGCTGCATGATCCAGCCCAGACTGTACGCGCAATCGCCCGCGAAGCGTTGAATTCTCAAACGCTTCGTTTCATTCGACGCCGGCTCTCATCACTTCCCGGCGACGTACGCCGGACCATCCTGGCAGAGATCGATTCCTGGAAGGAGGCGCGACTCATCCAGGCTGAACAGGCTGAAGTAATCGAGCACCGCTACAATTACGATCTGGCGCCTGCTCCCACCCGATCATCCCCACAAAAGAGTTCCACGGTTTCAACACCACTACCCACCCCGCCTACTCCGGCGGTCCCTGCTGCACCGCCTGCGCCCCGACCCACCATAACGCAAACCCTGCTCTCCGAAACCAGCATTAAGATCGCACTCTATCTCGGCGCCTTTATGGTCGTGGCTGCAGGCGCCACGCTGGCTGCCCTGGTCGAGGCGGCCCGTTTACCAACCCTCGCGGCAGTGACGCTCGGCTTCGGAGTTTCGGCGGCTGCGACTCGCAAACGGTTACCTCAACCCAGCTTCGTGCTCTTTATCGTTTTTTCCTGTCTGCTGCCCTTTGACTCGGCCGTCCTGAGCGACGTGCTTGCCTTGAATCCTGTTTTGAATCAACTTTTCTGGGCGATCACCTACACCTTGCTGGCAGGTATTTGGGTCTTTGCTACATGGTTTTACAACTCACGCTTTTTTAGCATGACAGCCTTTGTAGCGCTCGAATTCAGCCTATTTCACGTGATAACTTCCTTTGATCTGCGGCCTGGATTCGATATGGCTGTTGAAGTTTATTTGATCGCCTATACACTGGCGGGGTTGATTGGTCTGTTCGGCGTAATAGTTCTCAAGCGCTGGAAAGATAAGACCTTTGCTCTGCCACTTTTTGGTCTTACGCTGCTACATACTTTAATCGTGGCCCTCGTCCTGGTTGGAGCTGCCGCTGCGCGAACCATCGATGAATCCGGTTCAACGGAAACCGGAAGCGTCTTCTGGATCCTGGCGGCGTTAACCTGGTTAGGCATCGCGGTCTTTTTCGTGATCGCCAACTCGCTCTACCCCTCTCCGCTCTTCCCGTGGGCAGTGACTCTCTTCGTGCTGCCCATTCCATGGACATTTCTTCAAGCCTTCGACGGACTTCCCGGCATTATCTTTGTGATTGTAATTTGGGTATTGGGCGCGCTTTATGCACTCGGCAGCGAGGCCGCCGAGTTGAGCACGTTTGAAAAGGTCCGTCAATACGATTGGCCGCTTCGAATCCAATCCTATCTGCCGATTATGGTTGCATGGATCTGGGGCGCGCTGGAAAATGTATCGTACGGCTTCGCTGTCGCGCTTGGAACAAGCATAGTTTTCGGGGTCCTGAGCGCTCGCAAGCTGCGCGTCTTAACCTGGACCTCGCTGCTGGTCACCTTTTTGACGACCTACTTCACCTTCTTTCAACTGCCTTTTATGGAATCTTTCTCCATATCGGTTGAGTATCTGTTTGCAACGGCATCTCTGTTATTGCTCATTCCCGATCTGTTCCTCCAGCCAGACTTAAACCTGAACAAAACCTTACGTTGGCCGCCGCGTATCCTGGGCGCGGCATTGGCATTACCTACACTCGGCTACCTCGCGAACGAAGACTATCTATCTGCCGGCCATCGTGCGATCGTATTGGCTTTATTTGCCTTGCTGGCACTGGGCTATGCACTGCGTTACAAAAAGGAATGGGCCGTCTACATCTTTAGCCTGCTT
>CAYUUJ010000047.1:0-8932 GCA_964447845.1 uncultured Anaerolineaceae bacterium | reverse complement strand
ATGAAGTCGGTACTATCGAGCCGTCTCTGATCGCAGGATACACGGATGACTTTGCCAAATTATTGAAAAGCAAAAATAACCGCCTGGTGTGGGGCGCGATGACCGGCCTGGCTGAAGCCGCGCGCGCAAATCCGGGGGCGGTATTCAAACACTTCGATGAGATCAAGAAGGCCAAAGAGACCGGCTCGGTCATCACAGTCGATAACGCGATCGCAGCCCTGGCATGGACTGCCGCCGGTGGTACGAAATACAACAAAGCCATCTTCCCGTATTTAATTAAACATCTTTCATCCTGCCGTCCCAAGGAAGTGCCTCAGCATTCGGAAAAGACATTCCCGGCTGTAAACGCCTCCAATAAAAGTGCATTCATCAAAGTTCTTGAAAAACGCATGGAAGACCTTTCGGGCGGAGGCCTGGCGCGCGTGAAGAAAGTGATTAAGCAGACTGCTGCTTTGTGATCGCCGATGGAGAATGGACAATGGACAATGGACTATGGAGACCATCGATCGCCAACCCAATAAGCCGTGGCTCTTCTCCTCTATCCCTTATCCCCTAATCCCTACTCCCTAATCACCTAATCACCAATCACCTACCCCTCCTAATGTTATATCTTGCCCTGCTCCTATTCCTCCTTGCCCTCTTCCTCTTCTGGCAATCCACGCGCCAGCGGGAAGCCGCGGGGTTGCCCGGCGGTCGCATCATTTACACGGACACGCGCGGCTGGGGCAAATTGGAACGACCGCTGTACGATAAGGCTCTCGATCTGACCGGGAAGCCGGATTACCTGGTGCAGCAGAACGGGCAGATCATTCCCGTGGAAGTCAAATCCGGGCGTGCGCCGCAGGCGCCGTATGACGCGCACATCTATCAGCTGGCGGCGTATTGCCTGCTCGTCGAGCGGACCTACAACAAACGGCCGCCGTATGGGATCATCCACTATCAGGACCGTGATTTCGCGGTGGATTACACCCAAGGACTCGAGTCCGCCCTGCTCGATATCCTGGCGGACATGAAGCGCGACCAGCTAAAGGCGGAGGTCGACCGTTCGCACGAGCAGCCCGCCCGCTGCGCCCGTTGCGGTTTCCGGAATGTATGTGATCAGAGTCTGGCACCCCCTCCGCCCTAGCGGGCACCTCCCCCAAATACGACAGTAAGATCAATATTTTCACAAGACGTTTCCTGTCGTATTTGGGGGAGGCCGGGAGGGGGTGGCGGTATAATTCCTTCGTCATGCCCGAGTCGTTTATTCCCAAACGGCCAGTCATCACGGCTTACCCGAAAATGCCCGAGGCTCTGGCTGAGTGCGAAGCCATCGCGGCGTATTTGAAAGAGCAAGGCATGGCCGCGCCCTGGGGTTCGATCTACGATGAGGAGCTGCGCAAAGGCGTGAAGAGCGGCGCGTTCGATATGCTCGTCTCGGTGGGCGGGGACGGCGGCGTCCTCCGCGCCGGCCACCTGTGCGCCCAGAGCGGCGTGCCGATCCTGGGCATCAACCTGGGCCGGTTGGGTTTCCTGATCCAGGTCGACCGCAATGAGTGGCGCGAGTACTTTGAAAAAATGTTCAACGGCGAAGCCTGGATCGAGAACCGTATGATGCTGCACGCCGATCACATCCGTGCGGGCGAGATCCTCGGCACCTGGACTGCATTGAACGAAGTGGTCGTTGGGCGCGGACAAAACCTGCGCCCGGTGCGCCTCTCGGCTGCGGTGGACGGCCGCCAGTTGACGAGCTACGTTGCAGACGGTTTGATCGCGGCCACCGCCACCGGTTCCACAGCGTACGCGCTGGCCGCGGGCGGGCCGATCCTGCCGCCGGAACTACGCAACATCCTGTTGGTGCCGATCGCGCCGCATCTCTCGGTGGACCGGGCGGTGGTGTTCTCCGAAGGCGCCTCAGTTCGCATAAGTGTGCGCGGGGAGAACACGGTGCTGAGCGTGGACGGCCAGTCCCCGGTCAATTTGATGGAAGACGACCATGTGGATATATGCGCGGCCGATGTTACGATGCAGTTTGTCCGTTTTGGCGACCCCGGCTATTTTTATCGCAACCTGACCACTCATATGAACGAAAACTCACTGGGATTCCCACGATGACCGAAATCACAACGCTGTATTGCTATGTCCATCCCAACCGCGAGACCACGCTGCGCTGCAATCGCTGTGAGCGGCCGATCTGCGCGCAATGCGCGATCCGCACGCCCACGGGGTATCGCTGCAAGGAATGCGTGCGCGAACAACAAAAGACTTTCGACACGGCGGTCTGGTCCGATTACTTGATCGGATTTGGTGTGACCAGCGTTCTCTCGCTGGTGGCCAGCGGCATCGTTGCGGCCGTTTCATTCCTGGCCGGGTTTTTCATGATCTTTATCTCCGCCGCCATCGCGTACGGAGCTGGGCGCCTCATCGCCGATTCAGTCCTACGTTTCCTGCGCCGCCGTTCCAGGGCGCTCTTTAAGCTTGTAGCGGCCAGTGTGATCGTGGGGGCACTTCCAGTGGCCGCGTTCATTCTCACATCCGGTAATCTGTTCACATTGATCTGGCTGGGAGTGTATCTGGTAATCGCCACGCCCACTGTTTACAGTCGCTTCTCAGGGATCAATCTTTAATCATGTTGACCGAACTGCGCATCCAAAACTTCGCGATCATAGACCAGCTCGAGCTGCGTTTCGGCCCCGGGCTGATCATTCTGACCGGTGAGACCGGAGCGGGAAAGTCGATCATCCTGGACGCGGTCGTGATGCTGATCGGCGGCCGGGCGGATGGCACCGTCATTCGCAGCGAGTCAGACGCCGCGTTCGTCGAGGGTGTGTTCCAGCTCAAGGGTCCGGAGCGCGAAGCGGCGCACGCCATCCTGACGCGCGAAGACCTGATGGACGATCCCAACTTCGTCGTGCTGACGCGCGAGCTCCGGCGCGAGGGACGCAGCACGGCGCGCGTCAACGGTCGCACGGTCAGCGTGGCAATCTTGAGGGAGCTGGGCGCGGTGCTGGTGGACATCCACGGACAGGCGGAGCATCTCTCGCTGCTCGATCCGCGCGCGCACCTCGGCCTGCTGGACCGTTACGCAGACGTGGCGCGGCCCCTGAGCGACTACCGCCAAACCTATCACGCGCTGCAGAATCTACGCCGCGAGTTGAACGAGCTGCGCGAGACGCAGGCGGATGCGGACCGCCGCACCGAAATGCTGGGCTTTGCCGCGGACGAGATCGAGGCCGCCAGGCTGAAACCCGGCGAAGACGATGAACTGCGCAAGGAACGCGACCGGCTCGCCAATGCCGAGTCGCTGGCGCAATACGCACAGCAAGCCCTGACCGTGCTGGACGAAGGCTCGCCCGAATCACCAGCAGCCAGCGATCTGGTGGGTCAGGCCGCGCAAGCCATGAGCGGGCTGGCGAAGATCGACGAAGGACAAGCCGAGCTGGCGAACCAGGCTGCAGAGCTGGAGGATACGCTGGCCGAGGTGGTGCATGGGCTGCGTGATTATCTGGAAGAGATCGAGTTCAACCCGAAGCGGCTCGAAGAAGTGGAAGAGCGCTTGAACCTGTTTTACAACCTGACACGCAAGTACGGCGGCAGTATCCTAGCCGTGATCGCGTACGCCGAGGATGCGCGCAAACAACTTGAGACCATCACCGGCGCGGCCGATCGCATCGAGCAATTGGAAGCGGAAGAGACCAAGCTGCTCGAAAAACTGGCGAAGCAGGGCGGCGCGCTTTCGGATAAACGCAAGCAGGCTGCCCTCTCGCTCGGAAAAGGCATCGAGACCGAGCTGGACGATCTGAAGATGGCGGCCGCCAAGTTCGGAGTGGGTTTCCAGACCAAGCCTGACCCGGACGGAGTGCCCGCCTCGGATAACGGGCGCGTGGCCTTCGATCAGAACGGCATCGACCGCGTCGAATTCCTGGTGGCGCCCAATCCAGGCGAGGGGCTCAAGCCGCTGGCCAAGATCGCCTCGGGCGGTGAGACCTCGCGCCTGATGCTCGGTTTGAAGAATGTACTGGCGCGCGCCGATGAAGTGCCCAGCCTGATCTTCGACGAGATCGACCAGGGCATCGGCGGCCGCGTGGGTCTCGTGGTTGGCCACAAGTTATGGAATCTATCGCGCAGCCATCAGGTCTTTTGCGTGACGCATCTGCCGCAGCTGGCCGTCTTCGGGGATCAGCACTATCAGGTGCAAAAGCTGGTCGACAAAGGCCGCACGCTGACGCGCGTCGAACCGCTGGAAGGCGAGCCGCGCCTGCTGGAACTGTCGCAGATGCTGGGCGAGGTGGGGGAAGGCACGCTGCGCTCGGCGCATGAGTTGATGCAGGTGGCGAGGCAGATGGTGAAAGGGAACGCGTAAAACGTGAAACGTAAGCTGTAAAAGATAGTGTAAAAAAACAAAAAAAGAAAAAACTAAAAGCAAAAAGCAAAAAACGGCAAAACTGAAATCTAAAATCTACAATCTAAAATTCCAAATGGTGCTACCGGCGCCATTTTTAATTTAAACCCACGGGTCATCAATCCAGAAAGCTCTCATCCTAGACTGGTAGAATCTACGTAAATCTACATTGACGCCGCTTGTACGGTTTGGTACATTCCTGTGGTGTGTCACCCTGAGTGGCGCCAAGGCGTCATAAACTGAGCCTGCTCGATACTCGGGTCAATCGTAAATCCCGCAGGTGCTGGCGTTCTCCCAGCAAAATCGTAAATCGAAAATTGTTCTCATGCTCCTGAAACGCTTCCAACTCGGTCTCATCCATTCCGCAGTCGCCATGACGCTGGTGCCCATCAACAGCACGCTCAATCGCGTGATGATCTTTGACCTGGAGATCTCGAAGACGCTTGTCTCATTGCTGGCCGTCTTTCCATATCTGCTCTCTCCCATTCAAGTCGCGATCGGCTCATTTTCCGACCGACATCCCATTCTTGGCTTCCGCCGCACGCCTTATATTCTGGTTGGATTGATCCTGTGCGTGGCAGGTGTGATCGCCTCACCGCATATCGCATTTCTTATTCATGATAATTTCCCGCTTGGAGTGCTGGCAGGTGTGCTTGGATTCGGCGCCTGGGGAATGGGGTACAACCTGTCCGCCGTTTCCTATCTATCGCTGGCCTCCGAACTTTCCGGTGAAAAAGGACGCGGCAAAACCGTCGCCACGATGTTCTTCATGATGATCCTGGCTTTGATCGCGACCGGGATCAGCCTGAGCCGCATGGTCTCCACATATACGCCTGAAACCCTGATCTTCGCCATCAATGTGGTGGCGGTCCTGGCGTTGATCCTGGGCTTGCTGGGTTTGATCAAGCTCGAGCCGCGCACAGGTTTGATACCTGTGCGAGCCGGCGATACGTATTCCATTCGTGAAATGGCCGGTACCATCACCGCCAATCCGGTGGCGCGCGTCTTCTTTGTGTATCTGCTCCTGCTGCTGGCCGCGATCCTCGGGCAGGACGTTCTACTCGAACCCTTTGGGGCGGAGGCGTTCGGGATGAGCGTCGAAGCCACCTCACGCATCGTATCCATCAGCGGGGTCTTTACATTGATCGCGTTTCTGGTGGCTGCCGGCCTGGAAGGACGACTGCCGAAACGCGTGATCGCACAATCCGGCAACCTCGGCGCATTGGCCGGCTTCATATTTATTTTTATCAGCGGCGTGATGCATTCAATGGCTTTGTTCTATGCCGGGATAATGTTGCTTGGTTTTGGGATCGGGATCTCCACCGTTGCCAACCTCTCGATTATGTTCGACCTGACCGTGCCTGAGAAAGTCGGTCTGTACATCGGCGCCTGGGGTTTCTCGAACGGCCTGTCCCGGTTAACCGGATTGCTGCTGGCTGGGATCGTTGCCGATGGAGTCACACTTGGCACCGGTCAACCCTTGAGCGGCTACCTGGTGGTCTTTGGCATGGAAGCCTTGATGCTGCTCGGCGCAGTGCTGCTCCTGGCGCGCATTGACGTATCGGCGTTCAAGCGCCACGCACAAACACCCTCATTCGTGGACCAGGTGGCGATCGTAGCAGAAAGTTGACATGGACGACGATTGGCTTTCCCTGAGCGGCGCGGCGCAATTGCTGGGTGTGCATCCCAGCACGGTGCGGCTGTGGTCCGATAAGGGCGTCCTGCCCACGCACCGCACCTCGGGCGGACACCGCCGGTATCGCCGCGACGAGGTGTTGTTGTGGACCGAGACGGCGCGACAGGTGAAAGCCGAGCCTGAGAGCGTGATGCAGATGGCGATGAAGAATGTGCGCATGCAGATCGGGGAGGCAAATCTGCAAGCCGAAGCCTGGTACCAGAAACTTGACGACGAAGCCCGCGCCGACTACCGCGCCACCGCCCGGCAGCTCTTCCAGGGGTTGATGGCGTACCTGGCCTCCAAAGATGAAGCGGCCGCCTCTGAATCGCACGCCATTGGACGAGACTATGCCATGCGCGCCCGCAAATACGGGTTGAACGAAGTGGACGCCACACGCGCCCTGCTTTTCTTTCGCAATGCATTGATCGAATCGATGATGAAGGTCTATCGCGAAGCGAATGTGCTTTCGGGCGGCGCCTGGGAGGACATGCTGCACAAGATGCATACCTTCACGGACCAGATTTTGATCAGCCTGCTGGAGAGTTATCGCGCCTCCGATGATACCGGCCGTTAGCAGATCGACCTGGATTTAATCACGGGATTTTCAGAACCCAAAGACTTAACGCAAAGACGCGGAGTCGCAAAGAAAAATTAATAATCTTTGCGTCTTCGCGGCTTTGCGTTAGAGATTCCGGGTCCTGGAGAGGGAGAAGAGTTATAATTCCATGATGATCCTCGATCTTCCACTCATCCTCGAAACCCGTCGCAATCATGCGCTCGAGCATGCCACCCTGCACATGCTGGCGCGTGAATATCCGAAGAGTCCGCTGGCCGGCCATTCGAATCCCACCGGCTTCTTCATCTTCGGCGAAGTCCCGACTGAAAACTTAAACAACGCGCTCAACGCGGCCTTGAATGCCCTGCGCGGCGGCGAACGGAAACTCGCCGTGCACCCGGGCTGCGGGACCAACATGGCGGTCACGACGATGCTTTCCGCCGGCCTGGCCTGGTTGCCGTTGCGAGGCACGAAGTCCACCACCTGGCGGTTGCTTCTGATCCCGCTGGCCCTGGCTTTGGCCGTAGCCGGCTGGGCGTTGAGCCAGCCGCTCGGACCGTGGCTGCAGGCCAACGTCACGACCGAGGCCGAGCTGGGCGATCTGCAGGTGACGGATGTGGTCCAGGTGCGGCGCGGGGTGCATCGGGTGATTACGAAGAGTTAGATGCGAAAGTTAACCGCGAAGACGCGAAGAACGCGAAGGAGAAAGTTTGGAAAAAAACTTCGCGACCTTCGCGTCTTCGCGGTGAATCTTTAATGGCTAATATATTCTTCCTGTACGGTAACGACGAATTCGCCATCGCCCGGCGGTTGAAGGAATTCGAAGCCGATTTCCCCGACCCCACCAGCGCGGACATGAACACGGCGCGCCTGGATGCTCGTACGATGGCCGATGACGAGCTGAACAACGCCGTCAATGCCATGCCGTTCCTGGCACCCAGCCGTCTCGTGTTACTGGAAAACCCGTCCGCAAAATACAGCACGCCCCCGGCGCGGAAAAAATTCGAGGAATATTTATCGAATACACCGGAGACGGCGCGCGTGGTGATCCATGAATGGGTGGAAACGAAGACGTATCAGGACAAGAAGAAAGAGGAAAGAGACGACGAGAAACACTGGCTCGTGAAATGGGGCAGGAAAGCTGGCATTGGGCTGGAACGTCATGCTCTGCCGGCGGACTGGCAGATGACCGGCTGGATCGTCAACGAGACCAAACGTCAGGGCGGAGAGATCGCCCCGCCTGCGGCCGCCAAGCTGGCTGAAATGGCCGGCGTGGAAACGCGGCAGGCGTCCCACGAGATCGCCAAGTTGCTGGCTTATGTCAACTGGAATCGGCCCATCAAAGTGACGGATGTGGAAGCGGTCAGTATCGTCAGCGCGCAGGAAAGTGTGTTCGACTTCGTGGATGCGCTGGCGGCGGGCAACGGCGGGTCGGCCCAACATCTCCTGCACCGCCTGCTTGAGAATGAAGACCCGTTCTCTTTGTGGGGCATGGTGGTGCGTCAGTTCCGGTTGCTGCTGCAGGCGCGCGAGATCATCGAGGCGCGCGGCGGCAAGGAACAGGTGGCCAGCGCGTTGGGCGTGCATCCATTCGTGGCCGAGAAGACAGCCAACCAGGCGAAGCGATTCACATTACCTGTTTTGGAAGACATCCATCACAAGCTGCTTGAAATTGACGAAGGAGTAAAAACGAGCCGGGTCACATTGGAGCTGGCTCTGGATCTGCTGGTGGGGGAATTGACCAGAAGCTAGGCGCTGCTCTGAAAATCGAAATCTTTAACCACTAAGACACGAAGACACTAAGGCACAAAGAAAAATGGTTAGTAACTTAGTTTCATAGTTACTCAGTTATTTAGTTACTTAGAACCACTAACAAAACCTACTTAGTGTCACGAAGTGAGGGAGCCCTACTGGGCGACCGAAGGATCTCCTCGTGGCCCAAAAAGATCCTTCGGTCGCAAAGAACGCTCCCTCACTTCGTGACACAAGGTAAATTTTGTCAGGTACTCTTAGTTATTTGGTGACTCAGTGTCTTCGTGCCTTGGTGGTAAGTTTTTCTTCACTTCCGCTCGAGCAGCGCCAGCCGCAGGCCGAGACCGATAAAGATACCGCCGGTCAGCCAGCGAAAGATACTTGAGTTTTGGATGCGGGCTTTGAACCGCTCGCCGGTGTGGCTGGCCGCCAGGGCCACGATCACATTCACGATCGTCCCCGAGATATTAAATAACATACCGAGAAAGATCAACTGCGCGCTGACATTGCCGCGCGTGCCATCCACGAATTGGGGCAGGAATGCCAGGAAGAACAGGGCCACCTT
>CAYUUJ010000046.1:0-8944 GCA_964447845.1 uncultured Anaerolineaceae bacterium | reverse complement strand
GCCAAGCGAGAGCCAGGATAGCGATAAGGATGGCATATCGGATCAGGACGAGGTCCTGCGGACCGGCACAGACCCGAAGAAGGAAGACACGGATGGGGATGGACTGGGCGACGGGATCGAGGTCATTTATCGAATGAACCCGCTGGATGCGGACATGGATAAGGATGGTGTCAACGACGGTCAGGAGGTTGAGCGCGGCTCCGATCCGTTCTTCCCCGATCAGTCCACCGACGTAGCACCGGAACTGGAAACCCAGGTCAGCGAATTTCTGACCAGTGTCATCGAGTTGCAGATCCGGGCGTATCGCGAGGGCGATCCCGAGATCGCCGGCTCCGTCCTGGCCGGTGATATCTACGACCAACTCGAATCGAACATCCAGCAGCTCAACCGGCAGGGTCTGGTTCAGATCGCCGAAATCGATTATTACCAGAGCTATATAGAGGATATCCGGGTCGTAAATAGTGAGCGCATGGATGTGGATACCTGCGAAGTTTGGTCCACATCCATCTACAGGCTCTCGGATGGCGCGCTGGTTGAGAACAACGAGGCAACTTTGCTTCCACAAACGATCACGATCGAAAAGATAAACTCGGATTGGTTCGTTACCGCCGTGGAATTTTTTGAGGTGCCGGCATTTTGCCGGTAAAAGGACTGCCATGTCCCATCAGAGTGAGTTTCTTATCGCCCGTCTCAACAAAGCGCGTGGATATTTAACCGAGCTGGTCTTACATGCTCCGCACGACAAGGAAATTTATCCCGGCTGGAAATTGAAGGAGTTTGTAGGGCATGTCTCAGGTTGGGATGATTCGGTGATCCAGGCATTACGCACACACGGACTGGGAAAGCCGGTCGATAAGACTGTGACGGAAGGCATCGACGCATACAATGCCCAGGCTGTTTCGGAGCGCGCCACTTTGGACCTGGACGATATCCTCAAAGAATACGGCGATAAACGATTGGCGCTGATCCAGGCTGTGCGTGATCTCCCGGAGGATAAATTAAATTTGCCGCTGGACTTTCCCTGGGGAGAGTTTGGCAGCGTGGCTTACATGATCGAAATTTTTGTCGACCACGAGGAAGAACTTGCCGGGCATTTAGATCTATGGCTGAAAAATCCAGACGAACCTTTGGTTGGCCGGCATTAATCGGCCTGCTTGCGCTGGCGTGCGGGATCACGTCGCCGCCTGCCCCGGGCCCAGCCGAAGGGCAGGATTCGACCTCTGAGCCGGTCCAGGTTATCTCGACCATTCCCGCGACCGTAGCAAATGCCGGACCGTTGGATAGCCCCTTGGTTGGCGGTTGTCCTGTCTTTCCCGCAGATAATTTTTGGAACGTGCCCATCGATAATTTGCCTGTCCATACGCGTTCTTCGGATTGGATCGAATCGATCGGACGGGACACCGGTTTCCACATGGACTTTGGCTCGGGCGAATGGGACGGCGGACCAATCGGAATTCCTTTCGATATCGTTTCTGCGTCCCAGAATCAAACCTACAGGCTTGATTTTTATTATCCGGACGAATCGGATGCCGGGCCTTATCCAATTCCAGAAAGCCCTGCCGTAGAATGGGGCAGCGACCATCACATCCTGATAGTGGAAACAGACGATTGCGGGCTGTACGAGATCTACGACGCCTCCCTTAACGAAGGCGATTGGAGCGGAGGATCCGGCGCGATCTGGGATTTGAATTCAAATGACCTGCGCCCTGCGGATTGGACGTCCGCTGACGCGGCCGGACTGCCGATCCTGCCTGGACTCGCCCGCTATGACGAAATCTTGAACGGGGATATCAGGCACGCCTTACGCTTTACCGCCGAATCCACCAATGGCTATATTTGGCCGGCGCGGCATCTCACAAGCGGCGAAACAGGTTTGATCACATCCATAGCGCCCATGGGTGCCCGCTTTCGCTTGAAAAAATCTTATGATATATCCGGTTTCCCACATGAAATGCAGACCCTCCTCCAGGCTATGAAAACCTATGGAATTATCCTGGCCGACAACGGCTCAGATTGGTATGTCAGCGGCGCGCCTGATCCGCGCTGGGACAACGACATGCTGCACCTGCTGGATGTGTTGACAGGTGATAACTTTGAAGCCGTGGATGCCTCGAGCTTGATGATAGACAGTAATTCAGGCGGGACTCAGTAAGGGCACTATATATTGTGCCTCGATTGATTAAAAATTCCGCATGGGCAAATTGATCTCCATCGTCGGCGTCAGCGGCGTAGGCAAGACCAGCCTTGTGCAAGCGTTGAGCGCCACAGGCAATTTTGAGATCGCCTACGAACAACATGAAGAGCGTCCGTTTCAGGTACTCTTTAAGCAGGATCCCTCCTACGCGCTCGTCAATCAGCTTGATTACCTGCAACATCGCGCCGAACAGGAATTCGACCTGCGCTCGGGGCCGCGGCCTGGCCTCATAGACGGCGGGCTCGACCTCGACTTCCATGGCTTCACACGACTGTTCCATGCGAACGGCTGGCTCAGCGACCCTGAGTTTGACCTGTGCCGCCGCATCTACACCCTGACCCGCGACCTGCTCCCGCCTCCGGACCTGATCGTCCACCTGACGGCTCCCGCGCCGGTCGTCCGCCAGCGACTCGCCTCTCGAAACAGGATCAACATCGCGTCCGAGCAGGATGCGGAGCTGCTCGATCAGTTTTTAAAAGATTGGCTGGAAACCCTTCCTCAAAACCAAAAAATGCATCTGGTTGTGTCCGACGAAGATCTGGATTATTCTCGCAGCGTGGAAATGATCCTGGCGAGGCTTTAGATGCTGGCGACCGATCACATCGATCTGAATCACCCGGACTTCATCGCCGATCCTTATCCGCGCCTTCAAGAATTGCGGGAAAGCACTCCAATATTCCATGACCCCGTCTGGAACAAGATCTTTTTCACACGCTATCAGGATATTGCCGCCCTGCTTAAAGATAAGCGCCTTGGGCG
Source organism: uncultured Anaerolineaceae bacterium (assembly GCA_964447845.1). Taxonomy (GTDB): domain Bacteria; phylum Chloroflexota; class Anaerolineae; order Anaerolineales; family Villigracilaceae; genus DASXQN01. The sequence goes on along the minus strand of CAYUUJ010000046.1, from coordinate 5,991 downwards.
TAGTATCCTGCACATCCGCTCGCGTGAGGAGCTCGGCTGGCCGCCGCCGGATGTGAGCCTGGCTGATTTCAATCGTTATCAAGACAACGTCTTCATGGATTGGGAACTGCCCGATCACACACGGATCCGGTCCCTGGTTACACAGGTTTTTACACCACGCCGTGTGGAAAGCCTGCGCGCCAGGCTGGAAGGGACCACACAGGCATTGATCGACGAGGTGATAAAAACTGGGGCCTGTGACTTTGTGACGCAGATCGCCGAGCCGCTGCCGGTGATCATGATCGCGGGCTTGCTGGGCATCCCGGATACAGATCATCACTTATTGCGTCCGTGGTCCGCTGCCATCGTCAAGATGTATGAACTGGGCTACACCGAAGAACAGAAGCACGCCGCCTCCCGGGCCGCTCGTGAATTCATGGAATACATCGGACAGCTGGCAGAGGGACGCCGCTCTCATCCCCAAGACGATTTGATCAGCGGCCTGGTGGAGGTACAGGGCCAAAGCGGGAAGCTTTCGGAGGACGAATTACGCGCCACTTGCATTTTCCTGCTCAATGCCGGCCACGAGGCAACAGTGAATGGGTCCGCGCTTGGATTGCTGGCTCTCTTACGGAATCCGACACAAATGCATCTAATGAAGCAAGCCGCACAACGCGACGACTCAGCCTTCATTGAAGTTGCGGTGGATGAGTTCCTGCGCTATGACTCACCGTTGCCCATGTTCGAGCGCTGGGTACTGGAAGATATGGAGATCCATGGGGTTGAGTTGCAACGCGGCACAGAGGTCGCGCTGCTGTACGCCTCCGGTAATCGGGATGCGCGCCGCTTCGAGCACGCTGACGAACTGGACTTGACACGCAAAGACAACCCCCTGCTCACATTTGGATTGGGAACCCATTATTGCCTCGGCGCACCTCTGGCGCGGCTTGAGTTGCAGATCTTGTTCAAGATCCTATTTCTGCGTCTGCCCGAGCTACGCCTTGCTGCGGAACCGGAATACAGTGCCGGTTTTGTGATCAGAGGGTTGAAGAAATTGCAGGTTTCATTTTGAGTTGACTTATCCATAGATACATGCCTGGTCAGTCGGTTGGAGGTTTAGATCATAACCGCCGGTGAACCTGAAATGATCGGACTGGTCTTGATCGCCGGCCAATCTTCGGCGGGAGCCTGGCGAAGGCAGCTTATCCAAAGCTCTTCATCGCCGGAGAATTGGATCGATGGGCGCTCGATACGCAAAGGATTTACGATCTGGTCGGCAACCCAAAGACCCTGCTGTTATTCCCTAGGAATGCGGCCCATGGCGCGGATCTGTTCTATTCGGCTGACTGGGAGGCGATCCTACAAGTGCTCATCGATTTCGTAAATGCCCGCCTGGGGGAGTAATAGATTCCCCAACAGCCTCATCTTATTCGTATGAACAATATCAGACCTATTTCCCAAATTATCGAACCGCAATTCGTGATCGAAGGGGCCGGCGTTCTGCTGCGGCGCTCGATCGCGCCGCGCCAATCCAATGAGTACGACCCATTCCTGCTCTTCGACCACTTCGCCTTTAATGATCCCATCGAAGGTCCGATCAAAGGCTTCCCGTACCACCCACACCGCGGCATCGAGACCGTTACCTATATGCTGGAAGGCTCGGTTCATCACCGTGACAGCCTGGGCAATGCCGGATTGATCGGACCCGGCGATGTGCAGTGGATGACCAGCGGCCGCGGCATTTTACATGAGGAAATGCCTCGCCGTGGTCCCAGCGGCGCGATCTATGGTTTTCAGTTATGGGTAAATCTGCCCTCGGCATTGAAGATGACCCAGCCGCGCTATCAGGAAGTAAACGCGACAACAATTCCAACTTATGAGAAAGATGGCGCCGTTATTCGAGTCGTAACAGGGCAGATCGGTGACGTAACCGGCCCGGTGACTGAGATCGCAGCCTCGCCTCTTTACATGGACGTGAGCCTGATACCCAACACGGAATGGACTCTACCCGTCCCGGCTGGACACACCGCCCTGGCTTATGTTTTCGAAGGTGAAGCCCTGATCGATGGTCAGACCGTTTCTGCCGTGCGCCTGGTCGAGTTCGGGGACGGGGACTCGGTCCAGGTTAAAACCGAGAACAACCCAGTACGGTTTATGCTGTTTGCCGGCAAGCCGTTCAAAGAACCGATCATGCCGTATGGACCTTTCGTGATGAACACAAAAGAAGAGATCCAGCAGGCGTTGGACGATCTTCGTAACGGGACTTTCGTTCAGTAATCTGCCAAAGGCGGCCTCGAGGCCGCCTTTTTGATTTTATGGGAGATCTCATGTCAGAAACCCAGGTTTTATATGGTCCACGCCTAAGCAAAGATGGCAAATTGCGCATCGGCTGCTCCGCTGTGATCCTGGATGAAAAGCACGAGAAGGCTTTGCTCACCCGCCGCGCGGACAATGGCCGCTGGTGTATACCGGGCGGGATGATGGAATCCGGTGAGTCCGCCGCCGAAGCATGTGAGCGCGAGGTGTGGGAGGAAACAGGCTTGCGGGTCCACGCAGACCGCTTGATCGGGGTGTATAGTGATCCGGATCAACTGGTCATTTACCCGAATGCAGAGAAGGTCCACTTTGTGATCTTGAGCTTTGAAGTCACGGTTTTAAGCGGGGAAATAAGTCTCAGCAACGAGACCACCGAGGCAGGTTATTTTTCTGTGGTTGAGATGGAATCCATGCCCATGCACGGCCATCACAAGCAGCGCGTGGAAGATGCGCTCGTTGATCAAAGCCAGGCGTTTATCAAATAAACTAGGACGATCCGCAGATTTTGCCCGCGAGTACGCGGGATCTTCGACAGATTCCGCAGATTGGAGACAAATTAGAAGAAATTATCCTGCCTGCATACTTCTGCGTAATCTGCGGAAGAGAATGAATTTTTTTCCGTGTTTTCACGGGGCGAATCCGTAATATCCGCCGAAGGTTCCGTGTACAAAAATTAAAACGCGCGCCAAAGTGGGGACAAGAGGGTTTTAGTCTGCAAACCTTCTTAGGAGAGAATAATGTTGAACACCCTTTCACAAACGCTTAGGAAATACTTGAATGGCTGGTTGGTCCTGCTCTTTCTGGCCGGAGAAGTATTTTTCAACGCCGTCTATCTGCCCGGGGTGCAGGCGGAACTGCAAGCTTTCTCAGGCGGCAACGGACCGATCGACCTGCTGTTTTTCTATACGCCGGATACGGTCTACTCGATGGTCGACTCCTACGGTGAGGAGGGCCGCGCCTACTACCGGTTGCACGAATTGACGATCGACGTAATTTACCCGATCGTGTACACACTTTTCTTCACGTTTCTGATCACGTGGCTCTTCCGGCGCGGCTATCCACCCGCGAGTGGGATGCACAAGTACAATGTCGTTCCCTTTGGCGCATTTTTATTTGACATGCTGGAGAACATCTGTATTGTGATCATGCTTTCCGTCCATCCCTCCCAGCCGGCACTGGTCGCCTGGCTCGGGACGATCATTACGATGATCAAATGGGGATTCGCAGTCGCCACGATCCTCCTGATCCTGACGGGTTTGGTCATGGCTTTGAAGAACGGCTTCAAGAAACAATAAACGAAAGGCTGTCTGAAAAACTCAGACAGCCTTTTACTTTTTAAGAAAGAAACTCGCAATTCGTTTTCAACCACAGATCAACGCAGATAAAATGGATTGTTGAGGCGCTGGAGCAAGGCTTTTATCAAAACAAATGTGTTCACCGGTGTTGATCTGTGGTGAATTTTGAAATAAGAATAACACTCTATTGAATTTGCCTCCACCATACGCCAGTACATTCGGGTAGGGTAACGAGCCGCTCTTCCTGGATCTTGCGTGCTATTTCCTCTCCGAAGAAAAAACCGGCCAGATCGATCGCTTGCTCCAAAGATTCGAATCGATAATCCGTTCGGATCCATTTATTTTGAAACTCATTTTCATCCAGCCACTGGTGCACGTTTTCCAGGTGTGGCAATCGTTGCGGGGACTCGTTTCCAGTACCAAGCGACTCCAGCAATATCACGATTCCGTTCCTGCGCAGGACGCGGCGGGCTTCCATCAGCCAGCCACCCAGTTCCTCTCGCCAGCGTAAGGGATTCCAAACCGCCAAATAACTCACGCTCCATCCGGAAATAACCAGGTCCGCGCTGGCCGACGCGCTGGGAAGCGAGCGATGGTCGGCAACGGCGACCAGATTGTTAGTCCGCACTAGGCGCTTAAATTTATCGCACGTGACCGTCAGCATGTGGTGGGAAATGTCGAAAGCGCGCATCGACCGTGCTCTCGCAGCCAGCGGCACAGCCAACCGGCCCGTTCCCGCCCCCAGGTCGATCACATCCAGGCCATCCACACGCACGATTTCGTCCAGCGCCCTTGGGATATTATTTTGATAATCTTCCCGTGAGATCAAGGCCTCGTAGCGTTCAGCCTCGCTGATATAGACCTGTTTTTCGGATGGCATCGCACAATTGTAAGCGAGGAACAATATATAATAGAATGCATGACTCAAAAACCACTCTCCCCATCGGCACAAAAAATCCAGGACATGCTGCATGGTCTCGGCTATGATTTCACGGTCATCGAGCACGCCGAGTCCACGCGTACGGCACGGGAAGCCGCGGACCGCGCCGGCTGCGCGTTGGGACAGATCGTCAAGTCCTTGATATTCAAAGGTCTGGAGACCGGCAAGCCGATCCTGGTATTGACCAGCGGCGCGAACCGCGTCGATGAAAAAAGGATCAGCGAATATGCCGGGGAGCCGATCGGGCGGGCCGATGCGGATTTCGTCCGGGCAGCGACCGGGTTCGCGATCGGCGGCGTCCCGCCGCTGGGTCATGCGCAGCCCATGGAAACGTATCTGGATGAAGACTTTTTTCAGTTCCAGACCATCTGGGCAGCAGCCGGAACGCCGAACACGATCTTTGAGCTGGCTCCCGAGGATCTGAGAAAAATTACAGCCGGAAAAGTCGCCGCCGTAAAAGCCTGAACCCACACCCCAAAGGATAAATCCTTTGGGGCTTTTAGTCTTATTGCAAACTCACCTTACTTGTCGTAGAATCGTTTTAACCCCACCAAAGGAGCCGCCATGACCAAAACCAAACCAAATGCCGAAACCCGTCCCATGACCGAGGAGGCGGATTTCCTCCAGATCAAATCCATTGATCATGTCCACTTTTATGTCGGCAACGCCAAGCAAGCCATGTATTACTGGTGGAAAGGTTTTGGGTTCCAACCTGTAGCCTATTCCGGCCTGGAGACCGGCAACCGCGAATACGCCTCATACGTGCTGCAATCCGGGCAGATCCGTTTTGTGATCTCTGCACCTTACGCGCCCAGCAGCGAACTGGCCTCTCACCATATGGTGCACGGAGATGGCGTCAAGGTAATCGCCCTCGAAGTGGATGATGTTGAGAAAGCCTGGAAAGAGACCACCAGCCGCGGCGGAAAATCCGCCTTCGCACCGCGTGAACAAAAAGACGACCATGGCATTTTCCGTAGCTCAGCCATCTACGCCTATGGCGAAACCCTGCACATGTTCGTGGATCGCGCCGATTATAAAGGCGTATTTGCACCTACTTATCGCCCCATCACGGACAAACCGGCTGAGTCCGCCGGATTGGCCGCCCTCGATCATATCGTAGGCAACGTCCAGCTCGGAAAGATGGACTACTGGGTTAATTTCTATCACCAGGTGATGGGCTTCCGCCAACTCCTGCATTTCGACGATAAAGATATCTCCACCGAATATTCCGCGCTCATGTCCAAGGTTATGCAGAACGGCAACGGGCGCGTCAAATTTCCCATCAACGAACCAGCCGAAGGCCGCAAGAAAAGCCAGATCGAAGAATACCTGGATTATTATCTGACGCCCGGTGTGCAGCACATCGCCATGGCCACCGGCGATATCGATGTGACCACCAACAGCTCGAAGGTCCGGTCCTTGTCGGTGTCGGCCGGCAGCGACCAGCGCATCGTCATCGTG
>CAYUUJ010000045.1:0-8951 GCA_964447845.1 uncultured Anaerolineaceae bacterium | reverse complement strand
GGGTCTTATCTGCAAGCGAGCACGCGTTCCAACCGGTGGACACAGATCACCTTATGGGTCGGTTTCATCGCCATCCTGATCGGCTTCTTTCTGCTCCAGGTACGCATCCAAAACCTGACGTCCGGCTCCGTCCTTCCTGTATTGGTGCTGGTCTCTGTCTGTCTTGAGTCCTGGATGATCTGGGTTTGGAACAGCCTGTTCAAATAACCCACTGAGGAAACAATCAAGCTGGAATATATGATCAAACACGAAGACGATTCACAAACCTCGATCATTGAACGAGCCACGGTTTACAAACCGCCCCGTACCTGGCGATCCTTGTTTATCGGTCGTCCCTTATCCACTGCAGACGCTCCACACCAAACCATTGGGAAAGCAGTCGGCCTGGCCGTTTTTGCATCCGATGCGCTTTCGTCCACCGCCTATGCCACCCAGGAGATCCTTGTCATACTTGCCGCAGCCGGCACGATCGCATTTGGATATGTATTTCCAATTTCCATTGCGATCGTTGTATTGTTGGCAATTGTCACCATTTCGTACGAGCAAACCATCCACGCCTATCCGGATGGTGGCGGCGCTTATATAGTCGCGCGCGATAATCTGGGTGAATTTCCGGCCCTGGTGGCCGCCGCCTCGCTCCTGACCGATTACATCCTGACCGTTTCGGTTTCGATCGCATCCGGTGTGGCACAGATCACATCTGCCTTTCCTGAAATTTACGCGTACCGCAGCCTCATGGCGGTGATCTTCATCTTTTTCATCATGCTGATCAATCTGCGCGGCGTAAAAGAATCGGGCAAAGCATTTGCGATACCCACATATTTTTTTGTGGCCATGATGGTCGCGACGGTGGGAATAGGTTTATTCCGTTACTTTGTTTCCGGTTCGCTCGGGTCCGTAGTCGACCCGCCTGAGCTCGAATTAGCGCACGGCATTTCACAGATCACGCCTTTCCTTATTCTGCATGCTTTTGCCAGCGGCACGACCGCACTCACAGGCGTGGAAGCGATCTCAAATGGCATTACCGCCTTCAAGGAGCCGCGTAGCAGGAACGCCGGAATCACCCTGATCTGGATGTCTGTCATCCTAGGCTCTCTGTTCCTGGGGATTTCCTTCCTGGCCCGGGAAATCGGTGCGGTTCCCTCTGAAAGCGAGACCGTTATTTCGCAGTTCGCCCGCACGATCTTTGAGGGGCGCGGGATTATGTATCTCATGTTGATCGCTGCAACCACAGTAATCCTGATCATGGCCGCAAATACCGCCTTTGCAGATTTTCCCCGTTTGAGCGCATTGGTCGCGAAGGACGGTTTTCTGCCCCGCCAGTTGACCTATCGCGGCAGCCGTCTTGTATTTTCGCGCGGTATTGTTGCTCTTGCGATTATCGCATCCATTTTGCTGGTCATTTTTAATGCCAGTGTGACGCGCCTGATCCCTCTTTACGCAATTGGCGTGTTCCTCTCCTTCACCCTTTCTCAGGGAGGCATGGCGCTGCGCTGGTGGAAGATCGGCAGGCTGAAACCTGATGAGGAAAAAGTCGAACGCGGTTCAACATTAAGCTACAAAAAAAGCTGGCCGACAAAGATGCTGATCAACGGCTTTGGCGCGCTTTGTACCGCCATCGTGACGCTGGTTTTTGCGATCACCAAATTTCAGGATGGTGCCTGGGTGGTTCTCGTGATCATCCCCATTCTGGTTGCGATCTTCTGGTTGATCCATCGTCACTATGCTAACCTTGCAAAAAAACTTTCGCTCGCCAACTTTGGTGTCATCCCGCCGCATGCCATTCGCCACCGTGTGATCATGCCCGTCAGCGGTGTGCATCAGGGAACATTATCCGCATTGCGTTACGCGCGCATGCTTTCAGATGATGTGACCGCGGTGCATGTATCCATCGATCCGGAGGAAGCTGAAAAAGTGAGGCAGAAATGGGAGACCTGGGGCGAGGGTGTGCGCATGGTCATATTGGCTTCGCCCTATCGCCTGTTCATTGAACCCATCCTGGAATATGTTTCAGATATCGCCGGCCAGCGCCAACCGGGCGAAAGCATCACGATCGTTGTCCCCGAGTTTGTTTCAGAAAACCGGCTGACCGGAGCGTTGCATACAAATACCGCTGAAATATTGCGCAGCCAGCTCAAGCATCAACATGGGATCGTGATCACCAATGTGCCGTACCATGTGCATGAACATGATCCTCATTAGTGGATAAACGGCTTGAGAACATCCCGCGCTAGATAAAAACCGCGCTTGATGAGTTCTTCATCGCCTTCGTAGAAACGGTCTTCATGCTCGATGCTCACCACGTAATCATAACGGGCGGCGATGAGGGCCGCAAAGAATTTCTGCCAGTTCACGTCTCCCAATCCGGGTAGGCGGGGTACCTGCCAGCCCATCCCCTGCGAGAGCGCGCCGTGGTTATACAGGCCTTCCTGATCGATGTGCAGGTCTTTCGCATGCACGTGGAAGATCCTGCTGGAAAACTCGCGAATGACACGCTCGTAATCGATCATCTGCAGGATCAGGTGCGACGGGTCGAGGTTCAACCCGAAATTGTCATCCGGGATGATCTCCCACATTTTGCGCCAGATGGCCGGCGTGCTGGCCAGGTTGTTTCCGCCGGGCCATTCGTCCAGCGAGAACAGCATCGGGCAGTTCTCGATGCCGATCTTCACGCCGTGCTCCCTGGCGAACTTGACGATCGGTGGCCAGGTCATTGCATAGTCTTCCAAATTTTGCGGCACGGTCTTATTTTTGTCCTTGCCCACAAAGGTCCCTACCACGGGCACCTCCAGCAAAGCCGCGGCTTCGATCACTTTCTTCAGATGACCGATCACCATTTCGCGGTGATCAGTTTCAGGGTGGAGCGGATTCGGATAATATCCGAGCGATGAGATCGTCAGGTTGTATCCATCCAGCATGCTGCGGATCTCTTTGGCTCTATTTTTATCCAGCGCGGCCACATCGATGTGTGTGACACCCGCATAACGTCGGGATGCCTTTTCGAGCGGCCAGCAGGCGATCTCAATGGCTTGAAAGCCGCTCTCTGCGCCCCATTTGGCAGCTTCTTCGAGTGTATTGCCGGGCAATGCGGCGGTGAAGAATCCGAGTTTCATGATGGCTCCTTAATATCTTGGGCAGGACGGCCGCGTAGGGGCGGGGTCCCCCCGCCCGAAAGGGCGAGAGGACCTCGCCCCTACGTGATCTTGACCCAGGTCCGTTCGCGCGCGCTGCGCTCGATGGCTTCGCACAATTGCATTTCGTAATGACCGTCGGCAAAGGTGGGGAAATCCGGGGTTTTGCTGAAATCACCTTCCAGAATATAGTTATAGACTTTTGTATAAAGCTGTTTGAAGGTATCGGGGAATCCCTCGTTATGACCGCCTGGATAAGATGCCACCGCGCGCGCTTCCGGTGAGAGCAGCGCCGGGTCTTTCATTAACACCTGGTTTGCCTGCGTCCGATGACCGATCCACAGCTCGTTGGGTTTTTCCGAATCCCAGGCGAGCGAAGATTTCGACCCGTTGATCTCGAAGAACAGCCGGTTTTTGCGTCCTGAGGAGACCTGCGAAACAGTGAGTACGCCGCGCGTGCCGTTCTCGTAATGCAGGATGATCGTGGCGTAATCTTCAGTGTTGATGGGCTGGTCGATGTAGTCTTCAGGCGTGAGTATCTTCCCTGTGAAGGTTTCGAGCGGCTTGGTCGGCTTCTTGCGCACCGGGTGAAAGGTCTTGAAGTCCGCATAGACTTCATCGACGCGCTGAGCGGTGATGAAGGTTAGCAGATCCAGCCAATGTGAGCCGATATCGCCGACCGCACGCAGAGTACCGCCCAGTTTCGGTTCGAGCCGCCAGTTCCAGTCGGTGGGAAAAAGCAGCCAATCCTGCAAATAGGAACCTTGAACCACGAAGAGTTCGCCCAGGTCGCCATTCTGCACCATGCTACGCGCCTGCTGCGCCAGCGGGTACATGCGGATGTTGAAATTGACCGCGTTGACCAGATTTTTCTCCGCCGCGAGTTTGACGAGCTCAGCGGACTCGCTCGCATTCATCGCCAGAGGTTTTTCACAGACCACATGTTTACCGGCCGGCAGCGCCGCTTTCGCCTGCGGATGATGCAGGTGGTTCGGCGTGGCGAGATGTACCACGTGGATATCGGGGTCGGCGAGCATCTCAGCAATGGTTTCATACACGCGCGGGATACCAAGCTCATCAGCTTTTTGCCGCCCCTTCTCTTTTGTTGTTCCCATCAGCCCTAAAACGTTGATGCCATTGCGACGCAAACCCTCCACGTGCGCGGGACCAATAAAACCTGTGCCCGCCACACCTACCCCGATACTTTGCCTGCTGAGTTGCCTGGTCATAATGCCTGCTCCAATGCGTTAGTATGTCCCTGAATCGGAATCGGGTTTGGACGCCACGCGAGGCGCCCCTTCCTTCATTTTATATCCAAAGTTAATATTGGCGTACTATCTTCTCGATCTGATCTTGGAACCGAAAAAAAAACAGCCTTGCGAGGGCTGTCCTTGATCTCGTGGTTCTTATTCCGGGGAGGGTTTCCTTTATCCGATCATGATCTTCGGCCGATACTGCAGCGCCTCCGCCAGATGCACGGATCCAATATCTTAATTCCCTGCCAGATCCGCGATCGTGCGCGCAAGTTTCAGGATGCGAGGATAAATCCGCGCCAAGAGCCGCATGTGCGTCATCGCCGAATGCATCGCCGGAATAGGTTCGAGCTCGCTATGGAATATATTCCACCAAATCTCCGCCATCTGACCTATATTGAATAGTGGCTTTATTTTTATTCAGGTCGACTGTTAAGGTGCATTGCTTTGAGTCCTTTTGCCAGGATAAGTTAAGCAGGTTGTCTTTCGATTCACCCACCTGAAATTTTCCTTTGAATGCATCGTATTCGTTGCGGAATTGGATCAATTTCATCAATCGTTCAACAACGGGACGCTGGAGTTCCCGGTTAACTTCCTCGAGCGTGTAGTTGTGACGATTGATCGCGCGCCCTTCCTCGGCAGGCTTCACTTTGGATTGATCGTTCCTTCCTGCAAGCAAACCAACGTAATATACCTGCGGAATTCCTGGAGAGAAAAACTGGATGGCGCGGGCTGCAATGTAAGTATCATCATTTTCATCAAGTGCAGAATAATAAGTACAGTTAATCTGATGAACGTCAAAATCGGCACGGCTTTTATGTTCGGGTGAGAGGATACGATTCAGATTAGCGCCACGTTCGAGGCAGACCTGAACGATGTGCTGTGCTTCATCAATTGTCAATATATCATCAAGATCGGGCTGAACCGGGATGCCATCGTGACAGTCGAGCATGGTTATCTGATTACGCGGACAAATCTTTAGATAATCGCATAATTTGGAGCTGGAATGACGCATGAGCGTATGCAGAATTAGCATCGGAAGGATAAAGTCATAGACCCAATAACCATGCTGTGCCAGCTTGAACGGGATCAAATAATGAGCATGAACTTCCGGGAGCAATTCCACACCGAGTACATCCGCTTCAGCCTTTATCCACTCCATGAAATCATAGATCTCAGGTTCGACAAAAAAACAGCTTGTGCCTGGCTTTTTGATAATATAGCCGATCGCATCCAGACGCACCATCGTGACCCCATTCCGGCTCATATGGGCCAGCACATCCTTGAAAAACTTCTGCGTAGCCGCGGAGTTTACATCCAGATCAACCTGTTCAGACCAGTCTTTTGTGCCGAAAGATGTCCAAACTTTTTCTGCTTTACCCGTCTCTTTCACAATGATCTCGGTGAAAGGGCTTTCGGGTTTTCGTAGGAAGATTTTGGCAATATCTTCGCTTGGGGGGTTGCCTTCGGGCCATATTTTATCCAGTGTGATGAACAAATCCGCATATTCAGATTTCCGTCCATGTTCGACAAAATCCTGAAAGTAGGAAGACTGCCGGGAGATATGGTTAACCATCAGATCGAGCATGACATCGGTCTGTTCACTGAGGTTTTGAATATCCTGCCATGTTCCGAAATCCGGTTCAATTTCAAAATATGTGAGTGGGGCAAATCCACGGTCTGCAGAGGAAGGAAAAGCGGGCAGAATATGGAGCCCTCCCTTGAATAAACCCGCAAAATGTATGGAAAATAACCGGCTTAGCGCCTTGAGATCTCCACCCAAAGAATCCGCATAGGTGATTAACTGTACTTGATTTTTTATCGTCATGGTCCCTGGTGTATCCCTACTGATTCTGTCTAATGGGTGCATATGCAAACTTTTCCAATGAACCAGACCTGCGCCAAGTTCAGCGGAATTATGGAATCTTCCAATCGCTAAAATATTAATTCAACTAACCCAGTGAATCCATTCTGCATATGACGCAAACAAATTTTGTCCATCCGCCTTCGATTCCGCCGTAGAGATGGTTTTTATTATTTTTCATTTAGCATTTGTAGCCATAAGTAGGAGTAGGGTTGAAGCGTTAGTTGTTCAGTGAGTTTTTGCATACGACTTGCGAACAGGTCTAAATATGTCTTTTGATATTCCGGCGGAAGGTTTACAGTTTCAACGGAGGAGCTTAAGTTGTTGAGGATCAGCATGGTGTCATTATTGCATTCACGAATATACACTGCAACCGCGGAATTCCCCGTTTCGATCCATTCCACGCTGCTGCCGCCAAAAGCTGCATGTTTTTTGCGGATGGCGATCATCCTTTTGATGGAACTGAATAATGAATCAGGGTCGTTGATCTGGTTGGCGACGTTGATATGTTGATATCCCAATTCGCCTTTGACGAATTCTGAAAAAGGTTTGCCAATGGAAAAACCTGCATTCAGCGAATCGTCCCATTGCATGGGAGTGCGAACGCCGTTGCGGTCGGGCAGGTCAATGTTATCACCCATGCCGATCTCGTCACCGTAATATATGATGGGTGAGCCGGGCAGTGTGAACAATAACGAATTCGCCAGTTCAATCTTGCGGCGATCGTTATCGAGCAGGGGCGCAAGGCGGCGGCGAATGCCGAGGTTGAGTTTCATGCGTGGTTCGGGCGCGTACTGTTCCCACATCCACTGGCGTTCTGCGGGTGTAACCATTTCAAGCGTGAGTTCATCGTGATTGCGCAGGAAGGTGCACCATTGGCAGTTCTCAGGAATGAGGGGCGTGCGGCGCATGATCTCGGCCATGTCTTCGTAGTGGCCCTTTTTGAGCGCCATATAAATGCGCGGCATGATCGGGAAATGAAACGCCATATGGAATTCATCACCTTCGCTAAAATATGGACGCACATCTTCAGGATATTGATTGGCTTCGCAGAGCAAAATACGGCCGGGGTAATGTTCGTTCAGGAAAGAGCGTAATTTTTTTAGAAAGCTATGTGTTTCAGGCAGGTTTTCACAATTGGTGCCATCACGCTCAAAAAGGTAGGGAACTGCGTCAGCCCGAAAGCCGTCAATTCCCAGATCCAGCCAGAAGCGGGCCACATTGAGCATTTCATCCTGTACTTTTGGATTGTCGAAATTCAGATCAGGCTGGCTGGCGTAAAAGCGATGCCAGTAATATTGGCTTGTGTTTTCGTCCCATGCCCAGTTCGACGGTTCGGTGTCCACAAAGATGATGCGCGCGTCTTTGTATTTCTGGTCTGTATCACTCCAAACGTAATAATCGCGATAAGGCGAATTACGGTCTGAGCGCGAAGACTCAAACCACGGATGTTTGTCAGATGTATGATTCAGCACAAGGTCCATGACGATGCGGATGTCCCGTTCGTGTGCTGCGCGAATCAACTCCTTCAAGTCCTCCAATGAACCGAATGTTTCATCTACAGAGTAATAATCTGCAATATCATAACCATCGTCTTTCAGGGGCGAAGGATATATGGGCATGATCCAGACACAATCCACGCCGAGGGTCTGGAGATAATCCAATTTTTCTGTCAGCCCGCGCAAATCGCCATTCCCGTCACCGTTGCTGTCCTTAAAGGCGCGCACGGAGATTTCGTAAAAAACAGTGTTCTTATACCAAAGATGATTTTTCATGGTTTATGTGGAAATGAAATGTTGTTTTTCAATTTCACTTACATCAACCGCCAAGAATTACATTCTTGGCGGTTGGAAAATTTGTATTCTTGTGCTTCGCCGTTTATCCCTTTACGGATCCTGCCAGCAGGCCGCGCACAAAATAGCGTTGCATCGAGAAAAAGACCAGCAACGGCAGAACCATGGAGACAAATGCACCGGCTGTCAATAAATGCCATTCACTGCCGCGTGAACCGACGATTGCCGCCATGCGCTGAGTGACCAATTCGAATTCCGGGTTACCGCCGAGGAAGATCAACGCCACCAGGTAGTCATTCCATACCCAGAGGAATTGGAAGATGGCGAAGGATGCCAGGGCAGGCACGGACAAGGGCAATACGAGTCGGGTGAAAACCGTAAAGTGCGAGGCCCCGTCGATAAAAGCCGATTCCAGAATATCCCGTGGCAGGGAGCTTATGTAGTTGTAGAGCAGATAGGTTGCCAATGCCAAACCAAAGCCGGTATGTGCCAGCCAAATGGCCAGGAAGGTGCCATTAAGATGCAATGCCTTGTAATCCCGCAAGATCGGCACCAATGCGATTTGTAAGGGCACAACCAATAATGCAACAACAATGATAAACATCCAGCGCCGGCCCGGGAATTTCATCCAGGCGAAGGCGTAGGCTGCAAACGCTGCAATCAATATGGGGATCACTGTGGATGGAATCGCCACCGCCAAACTGTTCATGAAGGCACTGCTCATGTTGTCGCCGGGGACAACCTGCACGGTGCCATCGGGTTTCGTGAATTTAAAATCCTGGCCGCCCAGAACCTGTTTATAATTGTCGAGCGAAAAATCCCAATCGACAGTCCAAACTAGTTCCTGCACTTCCACTCGCCCCAGGCGTTTGTTCCCTATCCAGGTAATGCGCTTGCCATCCGGTGTTTC
>CAYUUJ010000044.1:0-8972 GCA_964447845.1 uncultured Anaerolineaceae bacterium | reverse complement strand
GGGTGGCAACTGGGACCTCTTCGGACCCGGTAGCAAAATCCGTTTTCAGGACGGTGCCATCCGGAGGAGGAAAATCGCCGGTATCCACGAATTCGAGCAGGCCGGTCTGCTGAATGATAGCCAGGATTGCATCTGCATCTTCTGCGCCGGGGAATTCACCTACAATTCGGCGGTCACCGGCGACCTGGATCACATTTTCACTGACTCCCAGGGCATCGGTACGCTGTTGTACGATGTCGCGGGCAATCTCCATCGAGGCAGCGTCGATCTGAGCGTCCGCGGGAAGATCGGCTTCCAATAACACTTGCAGTCCGCCGCGTAGGTCCAGCCCCAGGCGAGGGAGTACATCGCGGTTGATCATCGTCACTTCTGTGATCGGGTTGACGATCAGGATCTGGTCGCGCGTGTCGATCCAAACGGCCAGCAGGGCAATTGCGCTGATCAGGATTAAACGAGAGCTCAAAGTTCTGAACATGCTATTAAGTTACTCCGTCCATAAAAATACCAGCCTGTGGCTGGCGCGGTCGTGATTATACTCTCAATTCTCTTTCGTTGCGAGGAGCTACTAGCTCGCAACCATAGAGCATTGAGAGTATCTCAATTCTCTTTCGTTGCGAGGCACGGATGGAATGGTGATGTGAGCTCAAGGGTACACCCATTCTTCAAATAACGCATCCAGGTCACAGCCGCACTCCGCTTCAGCCAACGCTTGCATGCCTTCCGGCGTGGCGATTTCCCAGCTGTAGGTCTTTACGTATTCTTTCATAAATGTCTCGAATGCCTGCGCGCCCATTTCCGCCTTCAAAGCTTCGAAGAATAACGGACCTCGCCCATAAACGATCGCCCCGTACTCGCGGTCGGAGTAACCTGCCACCGGCAAGCCGATGGGTTTGTCCTGGTCCTCCACCCGGTCCCAGCGTCCGGTGAGGGAGGCGCGGAAACTCGCCGCGCCGTCCTCCCCATGTTCATCCGTAAAGTATTGGAGGGTGGCGAACTGTGCCAGAGCTTCGTCCAGCCAGGGGTCATCCAGTTGATCGTTCCCGACCAGGTTATAGAACCATTGATGCGCGACTTCATGCGCCATGGTCGCTTCTAAATACGGGTCATTTGGACTGATAATGCCCGAAGTAATGGCGATCATGCCTGGGTATTCAATTCCCAAAGCCAATGTGGGGGTGGAGACAAGATCCAATTCTGTATAAGGATACGGAGCATAATGACTGCCGAAATCAGCGAGCGCTCGCGCCGCAACTTCCAATCCCTCCGCAGCCCCTTCGCTCATGGACGCCGGCGCATAGAATCGTATCGTGACCGTGCCTGCCTGCTGGGTGAAAAGCTCATAATCCGGGCTGGCGGCCAGGTAAAAATCGCGCACTGGGCCGGCGGCGTATGTAATGGTTTGACTCTGGCCACTTTCTGCCCTGTCTATCTCCCGGCCTGTTGCCACCAGAGTGATATCTTTCGGCGCAGTGACCTCCACGAGAAAGAAAGACATGTCGGCGTAGGTCACATCGCCCGATTGAGGCGGGATTTCCGCATTCCAACCCTCATCATCGTAGACTGCCACCATCGGATAGGCATGCGCCAGGGCCAATACTTCCTCAGCATAAGCCAATACGCCATAATTCAATGACAGGCTATCAGGTACCACGACCGTGAAGTCCATGCTCAAGGATATACTTTTTCCCTGTTCCAGTGACGGGTTAAGCGGGACTATGAGTAAACTGTCCTTGAGGCTGAACTGTGGTGTTACGTTCCGACCATCCACTCTGATGTTCGAAATTTCCATTTCACCCGCCAGGATATTTGGGAACAACCGCAACCGAACTTCAGTGAGATTTACAGCTTCTGTGTTGGTGTAATGGATTTCTTCCTTGCCGGTAATATGGAGGAGATCTTCGTCAATATTGAATTTAATATGGTATACACTCGCACCGGCTAACCCATTCAGGATCGGCTGGGCGGACTCGACCAGACCAGCCCGGAAGATCGTGCGATCCTCCCAGTCAGTTTGCAGGAGGTCGGGCGTTGCAGTTTGTGGAGGGTTTAGTCCGGGAAGCAGAACCGAACAAGCGGGCAGGAGCAGACTCAAAGTTAAGATTGAAGCCTGTAACCGTTTCATGGTTTGTCTTTTGTAGTCACACCTGGGATGTTTGAATTTATTCACTGTCGCGCATCAGGCGATTGAGTTCGTCAGGTCCACCCAATACCACCAGCGTATCACCCGGCTCAAGTGCACGGCTGTCAGTCGGATGCATTTCAGAGTGACCTTCATGGCGAAGCAGCACGATATTGAGATGGTAATTGTCTTCCACAAAGCCAACCGTCTTTTTGGAGATGCGCGAGGACGGCTTGAGGGTCATTCGTGCCAGGCTCAATTGCTGACCCTCGATCGAGATCGGGTTGGTCACATCCGCACCGGTGGCGGCCGCTGCGAAGACCGGCGCAGCCATCTCGGTGGCGCTTAATGCGGTAAAGCCGAACTGATCTCGTAATGCATGTGCAAACTCCTGGTCGAAGATCCGGATCACCACCGATATCTTGGGATTCAAGCTGCGCGCTTTCAGGGCGATCTGCAAGTTCATCGCATCGTTCTGACTGGCGAGGATGATCGTGCGCGCCTCCCGGATATTTGCCGCCTCCAGCGCAACCGCGCGCGTGGCATCCGCTTCTATGACCGGGATGCCCATTTTCTGGACTGCGCTGAATTCGTCGGCGGAGGGGTTCAATTCGATGACCACCACGCTTTCTCCCATCTCATAAAGTTTTTGCACAACGCGATACCCGAGATGTCCCAGCCCGATCAAAATATTATGTTTGTTGAGTGTTGAGGCTACGGCCATTTCCCATTCCTTGCTGCGCGCTCGGCGGTTGAATAGCAGGCTGCCGAAATCGGCCAATCCCTGCGCCAGAATGGCGATTCCGGCGAGCGGCATGATGAAATAAAAAACTTGCAAAAACGGGCTGTGCGGAAATTCCCCCGGCCCTTGAAGGAATGTCGCCGACAGAACCATATACACGGCTTCTGTTAGATTATCCAGCGGCTCGCCTTCCCGACGTGCGATCAAAGCATACAGCCAGCCTCCTCCCAGGACCGCAATGGTGAAGGCGATCAGGGGAGGGCGAAATTCCCCGAACAGGATGCTCGTATCCCTCCAGGATGCCTGCAAGGTCCTGACCCATTTTGGAAGCTTTTTTTGCATTAATGCTCCACTGCGCTGGGTTTCAGGCAAGCACGCAGATTGTCCAGAAAAACCCCTGATCCATAGCAATCAGCGGGGTCAATATTTTTGATTTTTACTTCGGAAGGGTGTACTCCCATGCGGATGATTTTACAACGGTTCAGGCTTGACGTCACTGCCCGCACCCACTATAATCAGTGGGCTTCACTTGAAAACCAAACAGACGGGCGCATGCCCGTCTGCTGTCTGTAAAAGGAGAAAGACATGCCCCCACATCCAAAACGCAAACACTCAAAGGGTCGCCGTGACCGGCGGCGTGCCCACCATGCGTTGGAGCAGAAAAATCTGGTCGCCTGCTCGAATTGCGGCTCGAAGCGCCTGGCCCACACCGTCTGCGCGAATTGCGGATTTTATGATGGCCGGGAAGTGATCGAAGTCAAGAAAGAAAAGAAGGCTCAATAGTCTTCAGCGGGTCGTGACGAACACGACCCGTTTGTGTTTAAGAGAGTAATTCAGGAGCTGCATGAGTCTCGATCCTAAAACGACAGTGTTCGTCTTTCCCGGCCAGGGCTCGCAATCCGTGGGTATGGGTAAAGAACTGGCCGGGTCATACCCGGTCGCCCGGCAGACCTTTGAGGAAGCCGATTCGATCCTCGGCACGCCGCTTTCAAAGCTTATGTTCGAAGGACCCGAACCCGACCTGAACGATACCGTCAATACACAGCCGGCGCTCTATATTCATTCAGTGGCCGCATTACGGGTCCTAACGAGTCTTTTTCCGGACCTCAAGCCTGCCTCCGTTGCCGGACATTCTCTCGGCGAACTCTCCGCGCTGACCGCGGCCGGCGCGCTCTCATTTGCGCATGGGCTTTTGCTTGTACGGATTCGCGGGGAATTGATGAAGAAAGCCGGCGAAGTCGCACCCGGCGGCATGGCGGCCGTCCTGGGTTTGGATATCCCGAGCCTGGATAAAGTGTGCAGCGAAGCCAGTAAAGAGGGGGAGATCGTGCAGGTGGCCAATGATAATTGTCCCGGCCAGGTGGTGATCTCAGGCTCTAAACCTGCAGTGGAACGCGCCATCGAAGGCGCCAAGGCTGCAGGCGCGAAACGCGCTATTCCTCTGCCCATCTCGATCGCCGCGCACTCACCTTTGATGGGTTCGATCCAGGTTGAGTGGGACACCGCTGTGGAAAGTTCGCCGATCGGTGATGCGGGCACACTCGTAATAGGGAATGTCCATGCTCAGCCGATGAGGCTGGCGAATGATTTACGCGCCGATATACAGGGGCAAATGCAATCACGCGTACGTTGGACCGAATCAGTCCAGGTATTGCGCACGGAGGGGTACCAGACGTTCGTTGAGGTGGGAAATGGGGCTGTCTTGTTGGGATTGATCCGCCGTATCGATGGATCGGCCACCGGGCTGCCTTTGGGGAATCCGCAGGATTTTGAGGCACTGAGCAAATTGGTCTAGAAGACCTTATCTCGTCCGTTCACAGCCCAGGTGCCTCGTAATGCATCCGGTGTATAATCGTTGTAATGATCGTCAGGTCTGGCATTTTCTTTGTCAGCACTGCTTTCTTTCTCCAGCATACGTATGCTGGTTGTCGGAACGTATCTGGTCAGGTTCACCTGACCAGATTTTGCTTCAACCTTGTCTGCTTCGAATTCCCGCTGCGAGGTTAAATGAATAACCTGCTCAATATCAAAACGCCTGCAGAAGCGATCGCAGAAACCGGAAAAGCTGATTACGGTCTTTCCCATCATGGGATCAATAATGTGCGCCTGGCGTATTGGAATTTACCAGTGGAAGCTCTGTACGAAGAAGCTGTATTTCGAGGTGAGAGCGTAATCGCTCAAAGAGGGCCGTTGATCGCCCATACCGGCAAGCATAAGGGCCGGTCAGCCAACGACAAGTTTATTGTTCGTGAACCCGATTCTGAGGGCAATATATGGTGGGGTGTCTATAACAAGCCTTTCCTGGCGGGTAAATTCCAGGATTTATATGACCGTATGCTTGAGTATGTGCGCGGCAAGGATGTTTTCATCCAGGACGCCTATGCCGGCGCCGATGAGAAGTATCGTCTTTCGGTTCGTTTTGTGACTGAGCTCGCCTGGCATAGTCTTTTCATTCGAAACATGTTCATCCAGCCGGAATCGCGGATCGACCATAAGACATTTGTGCCAGAGTTTACGGTCGTCGACCTGCCGAATTTCAAAAGCTCACCTGCACGAGACGGCACGGCCAGCGAAACATTTATTCTGCTTTCATTTGAAAAGAAAATGGTGATCATCGGCAACACCGCGTACGCGGGGGAGATGAAGAAATCCATTTTTACGGTGCTGAATTACCTGTTGCCGCTGGAAGGTGTGCTATCGATGCACTGCTCTGCCAACGTCAGCTCTCAAGATCCCGATGATGTTGCGTTATTCTTCGGCCTTTCCGGGACGGGTAAGACCACGCTCTCGGCGGATCCTGCCCGCCGGTTGGTCGGTGACGATGAACATGGCTGGAGCGAGGATGGAGTGTTTAACTTCGAAGGCGGATGCTATGCCAAGGTGATCGGCCTGTCGGAATCCGCCGAGCCACAGATCTACGCAACCACCGGCAAATTTGGGACGATCCTCGAAAACGTGCCTTTCGATCCGCTGACGCGTGCGATCGACCTGGATGATGACTCGATCACCGAAAATACACGCGCCTCCTACCCGATGAATTTCATCAGTAATGCCGTGCCTGAAAAGAAAGCCGGTCATCCGAAGAATATTATTTTTCTGACCTGTGATGCTTCCGGGGTAATGCCCCCGATCGCCCGCCTGACAACCGAGCAGGCCATGTACCAGTTTATTTCGGGGTATACATCCAAGATGGCTGGGACCGAGGTTGGCTTGGGCAAGGAACCTCAGGCCACATTCTCTGCCTGTTTCGGTGGACCTTTCATGGTCCATCACCCGTATAAATATGCTGAGCTGCTTAAAGAAAAGATCGAACGACACGATGTCAAATGCTGGCTGGTGAATACGGGTTGGGTTGGCGGCGCGTATGGGGTGGGAAACCGCATCAGTATTAAATATACGCGCGCCATGCTCACTGCTGCCCTTACCGGTCTGTTAACGAACGTGGAATATTTTAACGATCCGGTTTTTGGCTTTGAGGTCCCCAAAGCATGCCCGGGTGTTCCCGAGGATGTGCTCGAGCCGTGGTCATCCTGGCCCAGCCGATCAGAATATGATGAAAAATATAAGCAGCTTGCGTTGCGCTTTGTGGAAAATTTCAAGAAATTTGAAGACAAGACGCCTGAAGAAGTTGTTAAGGCAGGCCCAAAAGTTTAGATGTTCTTGGATTTATTAATTGTAAGGGTCAATTAAGTGAAGTCTCTCAACTTCATTCAGGCCGGTTCGGGTAATATAATAGCTCGTGCCATCGAAATGCACAAAACCTTTGTCGTCTACTAGGCTAGTCAATGTGCGTGTTAATTTCTCCCGCATCGCTGGACGAGCCCAGCCTGCCATTTCTTCAATTGTTGCGCCATTTTCCCCACGTTGATATAGAAGAACCAAACAGTGGTTTCCAGCACGAAGATTTGGATTTAGCACTTTTAGAAAGCCATTGAAATCTTCAACCACTGGGGCAGCTCGTGTAACGATATTGCCCACAATTCTATAGGCTTGATCCGGGGATACATTATGAATCAGACGAATTAATTCAGCTAAGACCCAATCTATAACAGAGATGACTAATATGGCATCTTGTAAATTCGGGTCAATGCCATCTGCAAGATGAGCTGCATCGCGGTTATTCCGTATATCGTATACTAACCGGAGCGCGCGCGGTATATGCAAGCGAATTGCATCAACATGATCACTAGAGGGTATGTTCGCCAATCGGGTGATAAGCTTTTCAGCATCTAGAGGTTTCCCTAGGGGGCTAAAATTGCCTGTAGTAATTTGATCTAACACTCGAAACGCGGCTTCGCAAAAACGGCCACCTTCTACCTCACTTAGACGTAAACCACCAAGGTAATAATTTCGTTTTGCCTCGGCGTGAGCATCTAGAAGTTCGTCAACAAGTTTAGTGTCCAAGCTTACAATAAGCTGGGCACGGATAATATCTCTCATCAAAAGACTCCTTTAACTTTAGTTATAAATCTTTCTTTCGTAACTTGCGTTTTACACGCGGCTTATACTCACCCAGAATATCCTTTACTTTTTCATCATTCGGAAGGGCTTCCACAATCAGTTTGCCTAAAGGGGTGATGGCCTTGAATCCACTACCCGTCATTGCCAACAACCCGTTGCGTTGAGCTGCATTATTAACAGATTTAGCGATATTTCCAAAACGCTGACCACGTGCTTCCTGATTCAATGCCTCCAAGTCCGCGGTTTTAAAGGTGTCCTGGTTTCTGTATACGGTCAAATAGTATGCTAATACCGCAATTCTCGCTGTGTCTCTCTTAGTGTTCTTGGAAAAGACGAATTCCTCGGGACTCGGAGCATTTTCCGGGGATGGCTTGATCCGCGTCTCCATACCTGCAGGAATTACTTCAGTCTCATTGAATAGAGCGACAACGGACCGAAGGACTGAGCGTCTTTGGTCGTCGTTTAGTGGCTTTAAAGCATTAATTACTGTGTTTAGAACGGCATGTGCTGGGTCGAAATCGGATGCTTGTGTCATAGTTACTCCTACTGAGTATTTACTAAACTTCGGGCAGATATAGAATGGCGGTCAGTCGTCGATTCTTATTGTGGTCTAACTCCTCCTGAATGGGGGCAAGTTTTGCAAATGGATCGTCTGTCATTTTCTTATCCTTTCCTTTCTGGGGGTAACAATGATGGAGAGCGACCACTGCTAATGCTATCCATGACCAGAACTCGCCTCCCATAACATATGTTATAAATTTTCAATAACAGAGTATAAATAACGAAAATGCATCGATCTTGGCTATTAGTCTCTTAATTTGACTATTTGTCAGATGAAAATATACCCTTAACTTGGCTTAAAGAGAAGTTAGGAGAAATCTTGTAGGTGCGATCAATATGTACGAGTATTTTCTCCTCCGTAAGCTCCAAAAGCTTAGGTCTTACAGTTCCACCTGGTAGACCGGTGCCAGCCTCGACATCGCGAGGTGAGACATCCCCGATAGTTTCTGGGTTTATTAGTTCGAGCACTCTACGGGCTAGTAAAAATGCCACCACTCGCTGCGTGGGAGACATGTTAGGAGCATCATGTCTAAAACTCACCGTATTTTTGGCAGGATTTACCCAGACATACGGCTCTAGCAAGTCTGCTAAATGTCGTTTTTCTTCATTGTCCAATTCCTCTTGAGTGCGGACCAGTTTTGCAAATGGATCGTCTGTCATTTTCTTATCCTTTCCTTTCTGGGGGTAATAATGATGGCGAGCGGCCATTGCTACGGCTACCTATAACCGGAACTCGCTGCTTGTGAAATATGTTACAAAATTTCTATAACTGAGTATAGCATACGTTATTAGGGCTGTCAAGAGGCGAAAAGGCACTTATTAGCTATATTAGAGACGATCTAGTGAGTATATAGTGACTCTAAATAACAATAATTATAACATATTTCGGAATATAAAATAGCCCAAGAAATACTCTTGGGCGAGCGGAGATTTTGGCTTTTTATAGGCTTGATTATCAGATTGTGGAAATTGAGTACATTTTAATGCCGGCTGGTAAGGTTATATTGTTATAACCTTAATATTCTAGAGTAAATATGATTAATATGATTGCCTTGGTTATTCTTCATTTCGTGTAGCTATCGCATTTTA
>CAYUUJ010000043.1:0-9186 GCA_964447845.1 uncultured Anaerolineaceae bacterium | reverse complement strand
CCAAGGTCACGCAACTCTTTCAAAGTTTCTAAAAGGCGCGTGTTGTCGCGTTGACCGAAGATTACGGATCCCGTCTGGCTTATTGGGGCTGGCTGGACTCTGCCACCTGGCCGCTGGCCGGCGATGTGGCTTATCACGCGGACTTGCGCGGCGCGCAGGATGATTTTGAAGAGCGTTTTAATGGTCTGGCGCTCAAACGCGATTTCTTCCTGGTCACCTTGCCCGATGAGCTCGACCTGCAACCATTATTGAGCGAACGGCTTGGCAGGTATCCGATCTACGCGCAAGGCGATGGTTACGTCATCTACGATCTGAGATAGCATGACGCAGACTCCCTCTCTTCGCCCGATTCTCGTAACCGGCGCGCATCGCAGCGGCACCACCTGGGTTGGCAAAATGCTGGCCGCGCATACCGATACGGCTTACATCAGCGAACCCTTGAATGTGCTGCATCGCCCCGGTGTTTTGCGTGCGCCGGTTAAACACTGGTATCCCTACATCCATAAAGCTAACGAAACAGATTACCTGCCTGCTTTTCTGGAACTGCTTGATTTCGACTATCATTTGGGAGCCGAGTTGCGCGCCATCCGTTCGCGCAAGGACTTCCTGCGCATGCTGCGGGATTTCGGTATTTTCTACCTGGGGGCCATGCACGGCCAGCGCGTATTGATCAAGGACCCGTTTGCGGTCTTCTGTGCGCCGTGGTTCGCGCAGCGGCTGGACTGCAGTGTGGTCATCACCGTCCGGCATCCGGCGGGCTTTGCCAGCAGCCTCAAGCGCCTGGATTGGTCGTTCGACTTTCGCGATCTGCTCGATCAGCCGGTGCTGATGCGGGATTATCTCGAAGAGGACCGCGCTGAAATGGAGGCCATGCAGGCCGGTGACATTCTCGGTCAGGCTGCGTTGCTGTGGCGCATGATCTATCGTGTCGTCCATGAGTTTCGAGCGAAGCATCCTGATTTCATCGTCGTGCGGCACGAAGACCTTTCACGTCAGCCCAGGGAGGGTTTCCGCGAACTTTATGGGAGATTGGGATTGGATTTCACTTCAGCCGTCGAAAGGACGATCCTGAATTCCAGCAATTCCAAAAATCCATCCGAGGCCTCAAAGAAAAAAGTGCATTCAGTGAAACTAGACAGCCGTGCCAATATAGGTAGTTGGAAGAAGCGCCTGAGCCCGGAGGAGATTACCAGAATTCGAAAGCTGACCGGAAACGTGGCTGATCTATATTATCCGGATGATGACTGGAGTGGATCATGAAACCGCCGGCCATGCCAAACGTGACGGTGGTCACGCCGTCCTTCAACCAGGCGCGTTATCTGAAGCAGACGATCGAATCTGTGTTCTCGCAGGATTACCCGCGTCTGAAGTACATCATCGTGGATGGTGGTTCAATGGATGGCAGTCCGCAGATCATCCAGAGCTACGCGAGCAAGCTGGCCTGGTGGGTGAGCGAGAAAGATCAGGGTCAGACGGATGCGATCAACAAGGGATTTGCGCGCGCCCGGGGGGATATCTTTGCATGGCTCAACTCGGATGATACCTACGAGCCCGGCGCGGTGGGTGCGGCGGTGAAGTTCCTGCACAATCATCCTGAAGTGGGCATGGTGTATGCGAACGCCAACTATATCGATGAAGACGGACGCGTGATCGGCAAATTCCCCGCCGCCCAGACGGACTATCGCCGACTGCGCCAGGGGTACGTCCATATCCCCCAGCAGGCCATGTTCTTCCGGGCCGGCTTGTGGCGTGACCTGGGTCCGCTCGATCCATCTTTTTATTTCGCCATGGATTATGATCTGTGGACGCGCATCGCCGCCAGGTCGGAGATCCGTTATCTGCCGGATCAAACCTGGGCCAACTTCCGCATCCACGCCTCCGGTAAGACCATCTCGCATGATGACCGATGCTGGCCGGAAATGCTGCGCGTGCATTATCGGGATGGCGGTAGTTTCTTTTCATTGATCGTGGCAAAATATTACCTGCGCAAGTTGATCGCACCGCTTTGGAATTGGCGGCGAAGAAGGTTGCTCTTAAAACCATCGGAATGAACCGCGAAGAAAGGAAGATCGCGAAGATTCTTAATTAAGCCTCCTTCGCACCCTTCGCGTCTTCGCGGTAAGAATGAAAGGCATAATGACTTTACTCTTTTCTCCTCCCTCTCTCGATGACCTCCTCCGCCTGCTGAGAGCCTGGCGATTCTGGATGCTGGGTGCGCTGATCGGCGCCCTGCTCGGCGCGGGGATGTATTTGATCGCGCCGCCGCCTTATCGAGCCCGCGCCACGGTATCCGTGGACTTCAACCTTGAAGAAGCCTGGCCGCTGGAGACCGACCGTCAGCAGTTCTATTATCTCCAACGCGAAGCCCGCAAGCTGCAGGAGATCGCCTGGTCCGACGCGGTCATTCAGACGGTAGCCAGGGCGGATGGAGCGGCAACTGTACGTGAATTGCGCGAACGCAAATTGCAGCTCAGCCAGCCTGCCGATGGCGGCTGGCATTTCTATGCGGACGACGCCAATCCATCCCGTGCGCAAGTGCTGGCTTCAAGCTGGGCTCAAGCCTTTACCCGGCAAGGACAGGAGAATACCGCCAGCTCAGCAGGCTTGACCTCTTTCATTGAAGTGACGATTACGCAAGCCGCGGACCTGCCTGTTGCGCGCAGCCTGCCGGTCAGCGTGTACCTGCTCGCCGGCGCGCTAAGTGCCTGGTTCCTGAGTTCCTTTTGTATTTTGTTTTTTGATTTCGATCAACCGCGCAACACTAAACCAAGCATTAAGCAAGAACAAAACAAAGCAAATAAGCAAAAAAGCAAATCAAAAATCAAAAATCGTAAATCGTAAATCGTAAATCGTAAATTCCCCATGCCTTCCGCCTTCTTCTTTTCTACCCGCATATGTTAAATCTAGCTAAGCTCTGCCGCCTGCTCTGGGCTGCCGCGCTCATCACGCTCCCGGTCACCAGCTTCCGCTGGTTTCCATTATTGGGAGATGATACCCTCGTCCGCCCGCTGGCGTTATACCCGTTGGCGTTGTTATTGCCGCTGCTGCTGGTTCAAGGGTTTCGTCGCGCGCGATCCTTTCCATGGTCGGGCAGCCTCATCCTCGCGGCGGTCTTCGTGCTGGCCGTTTTAACGGTCACCAGCCTCGGGGTCCTGTTCGATCCGATCCCATTACGCGGACAGACCTATTTCGGCCGGGCAGTCCGGGCGCTCGCCACTCTCTTGATCGGACTGGCTTTCTTTATTTCGGCCGCGTGGATGAATCGCGATGAAGACGATCTGAAGTTCACAATTCGCTGGTTGTGGGCGGGCTTGGTTTTGAACCTGGCCTGGAGCGGATTGCAAGCCGTTACGTTCTATACGGGCTTGCTGGATAAAGAAATGGTCACGCATTGGCAGCTTGCGTTCTCGATGCGTGAGCTGGTCCGCACGAATCGCATCTCCGGACTCGCATACGAACCGGCCTGGCTGGCCGGCCAGATCGCGACCATCTATATGCCGTGCCTGTTCGCGGCTGTGCTGACGAAAACCCGCTTCACGCGCACGAAATGGTTGGAACCCATTCTATTGGTTTTATCCACCCTGCTTCTTTTGGCCACCTACTCGCGCGGCGGGATCTTGATCACGCTCGGTGTGGCTGGGTTGACCTTGGTGCTGGTTGGCCGTGGTCTCTTGCGCGCCGCGTGGGCGTGGTTCCTGGGCGGTTTTCGTCAGGGTATGGGTGGTTGGCTTATACGCATCGGACTGATCGCGGCGCTGGCCGGCGTGTTGATCGGCACGTTCGTTTTTCTTTCGCAGAAGAACTATTTCCGCCGCTTGTGGGAGGTCTCGGCTGACAACCTGACCGAATACCTGGTGGATATCAATGCCGGCGCCCGGAGTGCTTACTCCACCGGTGCGATGGCTGCCTTTGAGTCGTATCCCGTTACGGGCGTGGGTCTCGGGGCCAGCGGCTTTTGGATCTATGAAAACCTGCCCGATTGGGCTCTCACCGGCGTCCCTGAAATCGCGAGACAGTTAAACCCGCAGAGCCGCCTGTATCCAAACCCGAAAAACATGTACGTGCGCTTGCTGGCTGAGACGGGTCTGGTTGGATTCTTTTTGTTTTTTGTTTTTCAGTTTTCGGTCCTCGGCGACCTGCTCTCTAAACTGCGTCAGGCTGACGCAGTGCGCTTTCTCGGCATTGCAGGTCTCTTCGCCTGGCTGGCGATCGCCTTAAACAATCTTACTCAGGATTCGTTTGCAACGCCGAACATCTGGCTGATCCCTGGAATCCTGGCAGGGATGTCTGCTCAATTGTTTGCACCGAAAAAGGAGCTTTCATGATCGTCCTTTCGGTGGGCATGCCGCGCGCCGGCTCCGGCTGGCACTACAACCTGATCCAGGATCTGATGAAAACCACGGGCTGCGCGGACATGCACGATATTCGCAGGAAATTTCGGCTTCAAAATATTCTCACCGAGGTTAACGGGAATATCGGAGTGCTTTCCGCGCGGCGGCTGGCACAGGTCAGCATCCCTGCGCTGTTGGGTGAGACCTTCGTCATCAAGGCGCATGCCGGTCCAACGCTCAGTTCGCGCTTACTGCAGACACTTGGCCTGGTCCGCATTACATATATTTACCGCGATCCTCGGGATGCCATGCTCTCAGCCTACGAGTTCGGGCAGCGGGCGCTTGTCAATGGCCGTCCCAATGCTTTCTCACACCTGAGCGATTTTCAAAAGAGCGTCGATTTTATGATGGTCTATGTCCACATTTGGGACAAGTGGATGAAAGAGCAGGGTGTGCTCGTCGCTCGCTACGAGGACCTGCTTACAGATTACGAAACCGAGTCGGCCCGGTTGGCGGAGTTTCTGAGAATGGACAAGCGTAAACCGGAGGTCCGTGCCGTGCTGGAGAAGTATCGTCCCGCTGCGGCTGAGGGGCAGCAGGGCCTTCACTTCCAGAAGGGCAAAATTGGCCGGTTCCGAGAGCTGTATACACAGGAAAACCAGGCTGTTTTACAGGACAAATTGAGGCCTTATCTGGCGCGTATGGGATATTCTGCCTGAGATTGCAAGGTGTAATTCTCTTGCAACGTCCATGCGCACCAGCCATTGTCCTTTTCGTTTATCATTGACTTATGCGCCGTTTTGAAAGCCCCTACCTCGCCGATTGGTTCGCAATCTCGTTACGCTGGATCGTGCTGATCGGAGTGGTGGTTTCACTGGGCCTGGGTGGAAAACTTACCGGTAGCTCGGCCTGGTTCTTAAGTCTGATCATTTTATGGAACCTGACCATGACGGGTCTGGCGAGTTTGAACGCCCGCATGACTTATCATCGCCGGATCAGCCTGGGAGTGGATCTGATCCTCTCGGGGGTGTTTTTCTGGGTGGAAGGCGGCTTGTCCGGCCCTGCTTTTTGGATCGTGCTGCTGCCGATTTTCACGGGGGCGATCTATTATGAGTTGTGGGGAGCGATGATTGCGGCTGTCCTGACCGGGACGCTGGTTATTTTTTACAGTCTAAATCAATCCCCTGAAGACGATCTTACATTTGCGATTACGGTCATCCTTGGGTTGATCGGGTTTAGTTTGCTGTTCGGTTATCTTGCCCAGCAATTGCTCGTCCGCTTGCGTGAAAACCGGGATCTCTGGCTGGATACCGAGGACAAAAAACGCCGCATCCAGAACGAGCGCTTGCGGGCTATCTATGAGTTAACCTCCACCCTGGCCGCCACACTCAGCTACAAACGCGTGCTGGACTCTGCTCTGGACATGGGGGCTACCGCCCTCAACCCGGACCCGGATGAATCCGTGACGGACCACCTGGTGGGTGCGGTTCTATTGTTCAAAGGCGGGATGCTGCGGATCGGCTCGGCTCGGCGATTCACGAACGCAGACATGCGGGTTACCTTTCAAGGCACGGAAGGCATTCTAAAAAAGGTGTTTGATGAGGGAGATCCGATCCTCTCCAGCGATATCGGATACGATCCCGAGCTGGGACGCGTAATCGCTCTACGAAACTGCACGACCGCGTATTGTTTTCCTCTGCGCAGCGGCTTTAATATTTATGGGGCTTTGCTATTCGCGCATCCCGACCCCAATTATTTTTCCTCTGAACGGCAGGACGTCCTGGATATCATCGGCCGGCAGGCGGTGATCGCGATCCAGAACGCGCGGCTCTATCAGGACCTGGTGGAGGAAAAGGAACGCATGGTGGAGGTACACGAAGAGGCGCGCAAGAAGCTGGCGCGTGACCTGCATGACGGTCCCACCCAGTCAGTAGCCGCCATGGCGATGCGCATCAACCTTGCCCGTCGGATGATCGCCAAAAATACGGATGGCGCTGCTGAAGAATTAGTCAAAATAGAAGAGCTGGCGCACCGCACCACCAAGGAGATCCGGCACATGCTCTTTACCCTGCGTCCGCTCATTCTTGAGTCACAGGGCTTGGAAGCTTCCTTGAAAGCCATGGCAGATAAAATGCATGAGACTTTCGGTCAGGAAGTTACCGTCAGTGTGGATGATCGGGTTGCTTCGCAGATGGAGATGGGAAAGCAGGGTGTGGTCTTCTATATTGTGGAGGAAGCCGTCAATAATGCCCGCAAACATGCCAGTGCCAGCACCATTGCGGTGACACTGCGCACTTTTGAAACGAACGTGGGCTTGCTGGAGATCGCGGACAATGGTGTGGGGTTCGATGTGCAGGCCATGACCAATGCCTATGATAAGCGCGGCAGCTTCGGCATGATCAATCTGCGTGAACGGAGCGAGCTGGTCAATGGACTCATGCACATCGAATCGGCGGCTGGAAAAGGCACGCGTGTCCAGGTCTATATCCCGCTGACGGAAGAAGCAGCTGATCGTCTTCATCACGGCCGCAAAAACTAGGTCCGATCGAACATCCCGGTTAATTGAACATTGTCGCCGTCAGGGGCTTGGGCGGCCGGCGCAATTCCCGTAAATAATCTCAAATGCCGAATGCTGCAGGCCTTTATTATTTCGTTCATGAAGGGGAAAATCTGGCGCGCCCGCCGATCGTCTTGATTCACGGGGCGGGCGGCACGCATCTCAATTGGCCGCCGCAAATCCGCCGTCTATCCGGACAGCGAATTTATGCTGTCGATCTGCCCGGCCATGGCAAATCGGAAGACCTCGGCAGGCAAGCCATTCGCGATTACGCCGATACGATGGTCGAATTCATGAATGCAGTTAAACTGCGGGCAGGTATATTCGTGGGACACTCCATGGGTGGCGCGATCGCCCTGTCGCTGGCATTGGAACATTCGCAGCGCGTGCTCGGGCTCGGTTTGATCGGGACCGCGGCCAGGCTGCGGGTCGCCCCCGCCATTCTTAATACGCTTTCCAACCCGGCCTCATTCCGATCGGCGGTTCATTTGATCGTTGAATCCTCGTATGGTGTTGAGATCGACCCGCGCTTGAAAGAACTGGGTGAAATGCGCATGGCTGAGACACGCTCGATGGTCCTGCATGGAGATTTCCTTGCGAGTGACTCCTTCGACGTGCTGGAAGATCTGCCTGGCATCCAGACCCCCACCTTGATCTTGTGCGGTGCGGAGGATCGGATGACGCCCCTCAACCGATCGCAGGCCTTGAACGATACAATCCCAAATTCCCAGTTGCGTATCATTCCCAAAGCGGGTCATATGTTAATGATGGAACGGCCGGAGGAAGTTGCGAGCGAGCTAACGCAGTTCTTTAACGGCTTTCATTATCGGCCGGGTCAATAAGCCTGGATCACAGTCGCAGCAATTCCCGCAAAATCGGCCTGGCATTTTCGATCGCACGCGCCCGATGGCTGAGGCGATTTTTTTCTTCCGGATCCAGTTCAGCCATGGTTTTTTCCAGATCGGCCAATAAAAAAATGGGGTCGTACCCAAACCCGCCCGAGCCGCGTTCAATCGGAATGATCTCACCCTCGCACTCCCCTTCGGCCAGCCGAACCTTGCCATCCGGATTTGCAATGGCCAGCGCCGCATGGAACCGCGCTCTCCATGGACGTTCTTTGCCGCGCAGATTTTCCAGCAAATAAGTGCGCCGGTCCGCATCTGTGGCACCCGGTTTGGCCAGGTAACGCGCGGAATAGAGACCGGGCGCGCCGTTAAGCGCAGCCACCTCCAGTCCCGAATCATCTGCCAGTGACATCAGTCGGCTGGCAGCCGCAAATGCAACTGCTTTTTTGGCCGCGTTCTCCGCATAGGTATGGCCATCTTCTTCAACTTGAAGATCCAGCCCCGCCTGGGCCGGCAGGACCAATTCGATCGGCATATCCCCAAGCAGGGACAGCAGTTCATCCACCTTGCCCGGGTTGTTGGTGGCGATCAATAATTTGGGTTTCATCTTTTCAAGCGTCGCCGGGTCGCGTTTTTATTTCTTCGATGGCCCAGGCGGCGTGGTCGCGGATGAGCGGCTCCGGGTCATTCAGCGCTTGCTCGAGGACTGGAAGGCTGTCAGGTCTCCGCTGATTGCCGAGGGCAACGGCCACATTCCTTAGATACCCACGCCGCTTGGTGCGTTTAACGGGGCTGTTCTTGAATTTACGATTGAATTCTTCAGGGACAAGTGACAACTCGCGGGTCAGGACCGGCAACGGGATGCGCGTCCCGGGCGAATTATCGAGGTGGGAGCCCGTCGTCTCGCCGCGCGGCTCAAATGCAAGGTCGCCTGTTTCAGCGGCGAAACGGTTCCAGGGGCAAACCATCTGGCAAACATCACATCCAAAAACCCAGTCACCCATCAGCGGTCGTAAATCGACCGGGATATCGTCTTTCAGTTCGATGGTTAAATAAGAAATACAGCGCGCTGCATCCAGTGTCCGGTCGGGGAGGATGCAACCGGTGGGGCAGGCATCGATACAACGTGTGCAGCTTCCGCAATGGTCAGTCACGAATGACGGATCGGGTTCGAGCTCGAGATCGAGCAGGATCTCCGCCAGAAGAAAATAAGAGCCTTGGCGCGGATGGATCAAACATGTATTTTTACCGATCCAGCCGAGGCCGGCTCGCTGCGCCAGGTCGCGTTCCAGAAGCGGGCCTGTATCGGTGTAGTAACGATTCGCCACCGGTCTTCCGACCTGCTCCTCGATAAAAGCCACCAACTGCTTCATCCGCTTGGGCAGGACGAGATGATAATCGTCGCCCCAGGCATACGAGGCAACACGACCCAGGCCTGCCAGGCGTTCTTTCC
>CAYUUJ010000042.1:0-9230 GCA_964447845.1 uncultured Anaerolineaceae bacterium | reverse complement strand
GTTCCCTCTGTCTTTGGCGGGATTGTTCAACTCGTTCACGTATCCTGGCTGATGGCTCCGCCACCCGTTCCGCGCTCAACTTTTCATAGGCGACACGCGGCACCTCGATATGGATGTCGATCCGATCCAACAAGGGTCCGGATATGCGTTTCTGATATTTTGTCACCGTGGATGGCGAACACGTGCAGGCTTTGAGCGGGTCGCCGAAATATCCGCACGGGCAGGGGTTCATGGCGGTCACCAGCATGAAATTGGCCGGGAACGTGGAGGAACCCTGGGCGCGGCTGATGGTCACGACCTTATCCTCGATCGGCTGACGCATCACTTCCAGCACGCGGCTCCCAAACTCGGGCAGTTCATCCAGAAAAAGCACGCCTCTATGCGCCATGGATATCTCCCCAGGATGCGGCCAGTTGCCGCCGCCCACCAATCCGGCGTGCGAGATCGTATGATGCGGCGCCCGAAACGGTCGCGTGCGGATCATCATGCTGGGCGGCAGCGCGTCTGCGACCGAATAGATGCGCGTCACATCCAGCGACTCTTCCAGACTCATCCCCGGCAGGATGCCCGGCAAAGCGCGCGCCAGCAACGTCTTGCCCGCGCCTGGCGGGCCGATCATCATTAAGTTATGACCACCCGCCGCGGCCACTTCCAGCGCGCGCTTGACGTGCTCCTGGCCTTTGATCTCGCAGAAGTCCGTTAGCGCCGGGCTGGTCTCCGCCTCCGCGACCACCGTCGGATGCACCGGGATGATCTTTTCGCCGCTCAAATGTCCGTACAGATCGGACAGAGTCGCGACAGGAATGACCTGGATGTCGGGAACGAGGGCAGCCTCGGGCGCGTCCGACGCGGCGACAAAGAGCCGCGTAAACCCCTGCTGACGCGCGGTCGCGGCCATCGGCAGGATGCCGCGCGTATGACGGACGGTCCCATCCAGCGACAGCTCGCCCACGACCAACGCGCCTTCCACCGATTCAGGAGAGAGCGCCCCGGTCATGACGAGCACTCCCAGCGCGATCGGCAGATCGTACGCCGGACCCTCCTTACGAACGGAGGCCGGCGCAAGGTTGACGAGCACGCGCTTGCGCGGAAATGCCAGGTTGGCATTCTTGATCGCGGATTGGACGCGTTCGCGACTCTCCTGCACGGCCGCGTCCGGCAAGCCGACGATGATCATGCCGCCCATGCCCGCGGCATAGTCAACTTCCACCTCCACGACCACGCCTTCGAGGCCGTTCACGGCACACGAATAAATGCGCGCCAGCATTATGAATACCCAACTGATGAGAAAGTGTGGATCAATTTGATCGCCCCCATAATGTCCCCTCTTCGTTTATAGACTTACCGGTTGATTTCTCCCAGCCGACTCGAGCAGAGCCAGGATCGCTGCCGCGTTCCCGCGGCTGTCCCTGAGACTCACATGCGACGGTTTTCCATGCAGGATCGCATCCGCCATATCTTCCACTTCACCGATGTATAGTTCCTGCCCGGGCACGATGATCGTTTCGGTTTGATCTTCACGGCTGAGATACAGTTTCTCATTATAGCCCGGCTTGAACGGTGAGGGAATGTTCAGGGTGGCATCCGTCCCCACAATCTCCATCTGCCAGCGTAATTGGGACTTGAATCCGCAATCGATTTGCGCCAGCACGTCGCCCGCGAAACGCATTTCCCCGGTGAACGTTTCATCGATCCCGGTCTCGCCCTGGACCTGCCAGCCAAAAACTTCGAGCGGTTCCGTCCCTGCCAGCATGCGAGTATAGCTGATCGGATAACAACCCACGTCCCAAATGCTGCCACCTCCCATCTCAGGGAGCAGGCGGATGTCTCTGTCGCCGGATAGCAGAAAAGTAAAAGACCCGCGGATCAATCGGATCAAACCCAGCGCGCCGCTATCCACGATCTCCTTAACCTTGAGGGTCTGCGGATGATGCCGATACATAAAAGCCTCGGCCAGCACTTTGCCTGTTTCCTTCGCGACCGCGATCATTTCGTCCATCTCTGCCAGAGTGAGAGCCAACGGTTTCTCACACAATACATGCTTGCCGGCGCGCAGGGCTTTAATACTCCACTCGGCGTGCAGGTGATTGGGCAGTGAATTGTAGACCACATCGATCTGGGGGTCCTCCAGCATCGCCTCATAACTTCCATAAGCGAGCGGAATGTCCCGCTCCCGGGCATAAGCTTCGGCCTGCTGTTGATTGCGGCTGGCCACTGCCGCGAGCTTGTTTCGCTTGGAGGCTTGTAAAGGCGGGATCAGATCGCGATTAATGCGGGCGGTGGAAAGCAACCCCCAACGTAAGATCGGCTCGGCCATGCGGCTAGCCTTTCAGCGCTCCTGCCATCAACCCGCGCAGGAAATACCGGCCAAGGAAAATGTAGACCAGCAATGTGGGCAGCGCTGCCAGCAAGGAGGCAGCCATTTGCACATTCCAGGCCACCAACTGACTGCCCGCCAGATTGTTCAAAGCCACCGTCACCGGCCAGCTGGTCTGGTTGGTCAGGATCACCGCGAACAGGAATTCGTTCCAGGCCTGCGTGAACTGCCAGATGATCACGACCGCGAAACTGGGGGCTGAGAGCGGCAACAGTATGTATCGGTACAACCCGATCAGTCCCGCACCATCGATCTTTCCCGCTTCCAGGATTTCCGTGGAGATTCCCGCGTAATAATTGCGGAAGATCAAGGTGGTGATGGGGATCCCGTAAATGATATGAACCAGGACCAAGCCCGGGATGCCTCCATATAAATGAATGGACTGCATGAATTTGACGAGCGGGAGCAGAATGCTTTGGTAGGGAATGAACATCCCAAACAGAATGGCAGTGAAGATCAAGTTCGAGCCGGGAAATTTCCACTTGGCGAGGATATATCCGTTGATCGAGCCCAGCAAGGCCGAGATCAATGCCTCCGGGATCACCATCAGCATGCTATTCTTCAAGCTCGGCGCCAATACCTTATAGGCTTCCCGAAAATTTTCGATATGCAGGCCCATTCTGGGCAGATCCCACATGGTCTTGAGATCCACTTCGGCGAAACTTTTAAAGCCGGTGATCAACAACATGTAGATCGGCAATAGATATACGACTGCCGCGAAAATCAGCAGGAAATAGAAAATGGGATCAAGGTTGCGACGGCGCGTCATACTTCCGCCTCGGATTTCATACTATAAATAAGATAGGGCACTACCAGGATGGCCACACTCAAAAGCATCAGGATGCCGATCGCCGCACCCTGTCCATAGTTGGTGGCGTCAAAGGTGGTGGTCCACATGTATATCCCCGGGACATCCAGGCGCAGGTCCTTGTTGCCGAGCGCCACGATCAAGTCGAATATCTTTAGCGACATATGTCCCAGGATGATGACTGCGCTCAATGTCACCGGTCGCAGCAAGGGGAGAATAATATATCGGTAGAGTTGGAATTCGCTGGCGCCGTCCACCCGCGCCGCCTCCCGCAGATCTTCCGAAATACTGCGCAAACCGCCCAGATACAAGGCCATTGTGAAGCCAGATAACTGCCAGACAGCGGGGATGACAGTGAAGGCCATCCCCCACGGAGGCGGACTGGAATGCCACTGGCTGATCAGGAAATCCAGTCCGAATGTTTGGAAGATCAAATTGATCCCGGTGATGCGGCTGCCGGTGGCCGGGTTCATCAGCCAGCCCCAGATCACACCCGTGACGATGAAGGAAACCGACATTGGGAAGAGGAATATTCCGCGAAAGACCGATTCCCCTTTCAAGCGCTGGTCCAACAGGATCGCCAGCAGCAGGCCGATCCCGATGCTGGCGGTCAGGAACAGGCTGGTGAAGACAAAGGTGTTGCGAATATCGATCTGGAAACGACGGTCGCTGAACAGCTCAATGTAGTTATTCAGCCCGGCCCATGTGTAATCGGGCAGCAATCCCTTCCAATCGCTGAGCGAGACACGTACCGACCAGGCGATGAATGCATACACAAATATAAAAACGGCAATGATGGAGGGCAGGATAATGGTGATCGATAAGGCGCGTTCACCGCCAAGTAACCCAACGATAACGGCGATGCCTCCATATACGAGCAGCGCACCGCCGATCAATCCAGCAGCAGTGAGATCGTTCTCCGCTAGTTCTGCCCTGCCGGTGGCGGCCAGATACAAAGCTGCCGCCCCTGCCAAAATGAAAGGGATAACCAGAAGAAGCTGTCTTGAATTGTGTTCGATCTTTTGGAGAATGGTCACGTCACACCTTGAAACCGAAGTAGATGCTTAAAAATGATGACTATTCCAAGCATAGCGGTTGGGTTAATAACTGTCAAGTGGCGGCAGGCGCTGCGCAGCGATCAACCGACTCTATATACAGGGATAATAATAGTGGGCGGACAAATCGCCGCCCACTATTATTTATTCAGTTACTGAACCGCAAGGATCTTACTGGCAGGGGCCATCACTGGCGCAAGCAGCGGCGAGTGCGGTCTGGAAGGCGGCCACATCCTTATCGATCAGGAACAAGCCCAGGGCCGTATCGATCTTGGATTTCCAACCATCGTTAGCAACCACGCCATGCGTGAGGCTGCCCACAACGGTGTCGGTGCTCCAATCGTCCAGCGCGGTCTGCAGGTACGGGCCGAACAGAGACCGATCGCAATCGGTGCGGGCGCAAATGGAACCCTTGACCGGATTGAAGGCTTCCTGTCCTTCCTTGGATGCAGCCACGGTGAGGAACGCCATCGTTCCATCCGGGTGCTTCGCGCCCACGGGCAATACGAAGCTATCGGATAGGAAGTTGAAGACGCCGTCCGTGCCAGGCACAGGCGCCCAGGCGTAATCCGTGCCGGGTGTCAGGCCCAGATTGTTGCCGGCGGGATCGCCTGCGAAATAACCATCCGCCCAGTCACCCATGATGTTGAAGGCGGCATCGCCATCGGCGACCAGCTTGGAGGCAGGCTGCCAGTCGGCGAGCGTCGCGGCATCGTTGTTGGTATAGAACAAGGCTGTGGCAAAGTTATCCAGAGCTGCCTTGACTTCGGGGCTGGACCAATCCGTCGCGCCGGTCCATAAGCCGTTGTAGGCATCCACACCCAGTGAGCCGAGCAGGACGTTTTCGAAGAGGTGCAGTGAAGTCCACTGCGGGCCCATGGAGAGGCAGATCGTTCCGGCAGCCACCAAGGTATCGCAGGCGGCAAAGAACTCATCCCAGGTGGTGGGTACTGCGATGCCGGCTTCCGTCAGGACAGTCGGGTTGTACCACATCACGTTGGAGCGATGGATGTTCACCGGCACGGAATAGGGATGACCGTCCTGCGAGATCAGGGGCAGCAGGGTGGGCGGAAGAACATCCGCGAAACCGGAGTCCGCGAAGAAATCATCCAGCGGTTCGATCTGGGCGGCCTTCACGTACGTGCCGATGATCTCCTGGCCGGCGTGAGCCTGGAAGGAATCCGGCGGGTCGCCGGCTTGCAAACGTGTGGCCAGCACGGCGCGCGCGTTCGTACCTGCGCCGCCTGCAACTGCACCGTTAATAAATGTAATGTTGGGATATTCCCGGTTGAAGACCACGATCATGGCTTCCAGACCGGCGGCTTCACCACCACCCGTCCACCATGAAAAGACTTCAACTTCGGTATCTCCGGCCGGGGCTTCGGTTGCAGCGGGCGCGTCGGTGGCTGCCGGCGCGTCGGTCGCGGCCGGAGCCTGCGTGGCCGGAGCGCACGCGGACAAAACTGTGGCGCTGATGACCAGTAAGGCCAAAAGACTGTACCAGACTTTCTTAGACATTTTCTTCTCCTTTTGAATCAACGAAAGTTCGGACGTACGGGACGAGCAGGCCTAGCTATACATCACCTCCTTTTCGACGTTGCTGGGATTCATAAAGATTTCATTGATCACGATCGAAGCCGCGCCGATTAAACTGGCGTCCGGCCCGAAGGGCGATAAGCTGATTTCTGCCTGCATCACATTCTCAGGCATCGAGCGTTCATTGATCGTTTGTTTGATGGCCGGCAGCAGGTATTCCCCTGCGATACTGACCGGCCCGCCCAGGATGATCTTTTCGGGGTTAAAAATATTGACCAGGCCTGCGCAGCCATTCCCGATCGCCCGGCCCACTTCCGCCAGAGATTCTATGGCGTCCCGGTCGCCGGCATCCGCGGCCTGTTTAATGATCGGAAGGGAGAGCAGACCGTTCTGTTTCTTCATTAAGGAAACGAGCGGACTGTCCTTTCGACCATTCAAACGCGCTTGCACGCGCCGGATAATCGCATCCTGATTGGCGTAGGTTTCCCAACAACCGAGATTTCCACAATGACATGGCATATTGAAAGGTTCCGCCATGATATGGGTATGTCCGATCTCACCCGCATAGCCACCTTTGCCGCGGTACAGTTGACCATTCAGGAACAAACCGCCGCCGAGACCGACGCCGATAAAAACGAAAATAAAATCCCGTAACTGCTGGGCCGCGCCAAATAAATGCTCCGCCACGGCTGCCGCATTGGCATCGTTTTCAACAAATACATTCAAGCCGGTGGTCTTGGAAAATATCTCGCGCAGTGGCACATTGTGCCAGTTGAGGTTTGGAGAAAAGATCAAAACACCTTCTTCCAGGTCCACGGTGCCCGGTATTGCAAATGAAAGCCCCAGGATCGAAGCGTCCATCTTCTTGCAAACTGCGATCGCTTCATTGACCAGTTTATGCGTCTGATTTAAGGTTTTCTCCTGGGATTCTGCGGGGTCCGCATTAACCTGCTTTCGCCACAGGATCTTGCCCACGAAATCGGTCAGCACGATGGCAACAAAATCCACCCCCAACTCGACTCCGATGATCGCGCCGGCCTTGGGATTGATTTCCAACAAGGTCGCCGGCCGTCCAGTTCCGGCTGTCACGCCGGTTTCGACGACAAGTCTGCGCTCTAAAAGTTCTTCCATCAAGCTCGAAACGGTGGACTTGTTCAAGCCGCTGGCCGTCGCCAATTGGGCGCGCGACAACGGTGCATCGGTATGTACCAATCTTAATATCGAGGATAAATTCAATCCTCGGACGAGGGCCTGGTCTGCGGTGTTTCTTACATCCATGGGGAATTAGTATGTTGAGGCAACAAACTAATCTGATTATATGAGATTCGATGCGGTTGTCAACTGGGATTTCGAAAAGCGTCTCCGCACCGCCCGCGACCCTGCCCTGCATGTACTGGTCTAAACGATGCCGCAACTGCCTTATCACGGTTGGATGGGATCAATACGCGATCAGAAAGATCCTGTCGATAAAAGTGACTGGATCGCCTGAAAGTAGCTGATACCGCTAACTTTCAATTGACAAATACCCATCCTTCCGGGACGAATGGGGCTGCGCTTCAAGTTGGTCGATATCCGGGCTCTCCTGAAGGAAGTCACGGAAACCATTCAACCGTTGACGCACGCCAGGGATCTGGGATTGATCGAGCGCATGGTGTACGGACCCGGTTCTACATTTTAAGTTTGCAAAATATTGTTAAAGGGCGAATAGGAAGATCAGATCGTTGACGTTCGTGCCTGTGTAACCGGTTTTTAACAGATCCCCCAAACTTTCGAAGAACGGATACGCATCATTCCGGGACAAATGGTCTGCCGCGGCCAACCCGAGCGACTCGGCCCTTTGGGCGGACTCACCCGTCACAACCGCGCCGGCCGCGTCTGTAGGACCATCGTCCCCATCGGTGGCGAAAGTTATTAGCAATACATTTTCCAAGCCGGCTAATTCAGGCACTGCCGCCAGCGCCAATTCCTGGTTCCGTCCACCTTTACCCCCCACTTTCCCCCCATCACCCTCCTGAGCTGTATTTTTATTTTTTATCATAAAGCGATGGGGGGATGAAAGGGGGATCAACGTCACTGTAGTTTCACCACCCGCGATGATACAGAATGGGCGTGGTCGACTCCCGCTGGCGGTTCTTAATTTCCTGGCAAATTCATCTCCCAGCAAGCGAGCTTCCCCTTGTAATTCAGTCGTCACGATCTCGGCCGCGAAACCTTCTTGTTCAGCCTGTCTCTGCGCAGCTTGCGCGGCCAGCGAGTTATCAGCGATGATCACATTTTCGACTCTTTCAAAGAGCGCGTCACCGGCTTTGAGCGTTTCCGGCGCAGTTCGAAAAGTTTTCAGGATCGAATTAGCAATAACGTCCTCAAGATGATATTTATTCAAGATGGCCAGTGCGTCTGCGCGCGTCGTTCGATCTGGAGCGGTTGGTCCGGATGCGATCGCTTCCAAGGAATTACCGACCACATCCGAGAGGATCAAACTGATCACACGAGCATTATTGGCTACGCGCAGCAAGCCGCCGCCTTTTATCCTATCGAGATGACGGCGCAATGTGTTGATCTCATCGATGCGCGCCCCGCTGGCTAACAGAGCAGACGTGAAGGCTTGCATATCTTCCATCGTCAGACCCGCGTGCGGCGCGCTGACCAGTGCGGAGCCGCCGCCTGAGATCAAACACACAAGCAAGTCATCAGCTTCAAGACGTGATACGAAATCGAGCACGCGTTCACCCGTCGCCAGGCTGCGCCCGTCCGGGATGGGGTGTCCGCCCTCCATAATGGTGCCCGACCCCCGGCCCCTCCCCATCCGAGTACGAATGGAGAGGGGAACTTGGGGTGGGGCGTGCTTGGTGACAGCCAATCCAGCTTCAAGCGGATACAGTCCGGCCAAGGCTTCCAGCATCGGGACGGCTGCTTTGCCGATCCCTAATCCGAATATTCGACCCCTAACCCCTTTCCCCTTTTCAAGTGGGAAAGAGGCAGGCGCGAGGGGATTACTTTCAAGATAGCGTCGAACTGCCGCGCCTGGCTCTACAGCCTCCAGCGCGGCAGACAGGATCCGCATCAGGCGAGGATCAGTCAGACTATGTGTCGCGAAACGATTTATGTCCATGTCTAATTTAATAACGCCTAACGGTATCATACCCGTTATTCGAGCACGCTGACCCGGATGGCAATCCGAAAATATGCACTCTGATGTAGAATCTTCCAAATGACTTCCTTGGAGCGTGCTTTTTCCCTGCTTAAATGGAACCGCCACAGCAGTATCCTGCTGGGCGGATTTCTACTCTCGATACTTTTGATCATATACATCTGGTGGCCGCTGGCCGAGGAGTATTTTGCGTACGTGGACTGGGATGGCGCCTGGTGGTTGTATATCGACTGGCTGCTGATCGGCATCTTTGCGTTCATTTCCATGACGATCATGGCACGCGCCAACCTGCGCACCGACGCG
>CAYUUJ010000041.1:0-9257 GCA_964447845.1 uncultured Anaerolineaceae bacterium | reverse complement strand
GCGCCGGCATCCCACTGGGCAACCAGTCCGTGCTGCTGGCCGGTGTCAACGACTGCGTCCACATCCAGCGTGAATTGGTCCAGAAACTGACACGCATCCGCGTCCGACCCTACTATTTGTATCAGTGCGATCTGGTGGAAGGCTCCGGCCACTTTCGCACGCCGGTCGCCAAAGGCATCGAGATCATAGAAGGCCTGCGCGGGCATACCTCCGGGTACGCGGTACCGCAATTCATCGTGGATGCGCCTGGGGGCGGCGGCAAGATCCCGGTGGG
This sequence comes from uncultured Anaerolineaceae bacterium, assembly GCA_964447845.1. Lineage (GTDB taxonomy): Bacteria > Chloroflexota > Anaerolineae > Anaerolineales > Villigracilaceae > DASXQN01. Next base: position 8,983 of record CAYUUJ010000041.1, on the reverse strand, counting down.
GCCGAATTATATGATCAGCGCCTCCGACCACAAAGTGGTCGTCCGCAACTATGAGGGTTTTATCTCCACCTATGAAGAACCAACCGAATACAAGCTTCATGACCCGAAGACGTGCAAGTTTTGTCAGAATAAACGCTCCGAGCCCGGCCAGTCCGGGGTCAGCGGCCTGCTGGACGGCGATGGTATGTTCATCAAGCCCTCCTCTTTCGATGCAGTCCATGAGCGCGACGGTATTCAGCATCGTTTAAAAGACGGGAAGAAATGGGTCCCGCTTGGCATTGGGTCGGGAGAAACGACTCCGACCGAGCAATAAATTCTAGGAGAATAATAATGAAATTCAAAATGAATCGACTGGTCTTCATTGTACTGACAACCGCTCTTCTGGCAGTTGCCTGTTCGACGGGCCAGCAAACCCCAGCCCCCACGCAGTCTGCTGATCAGATCGCAACCGCGGTCGCGGCAACCGTGGCAGCCATACAGACTGCCACAGCAGGTGCGTTCACCGCGACTCCCACGCTGGTCCCCAGCCTTACACCTACATTTCCCCCGGCCGCGCCGACCGCGACGCCCTTCGTTATTACGCCTCCAACATCGACTGGTGGAGGCGGAGGTAGCGGCGGGGGCGGTGGTGGTGGAGGCGGCGGAGGCGGAAGCACCGGCGCGCTCACTTATTCCTGCGATCCCGATATCGGCAAGCGACCCCATGACAATTCGGAATATCACTCCGGTGACGATTTCGACATCAAATGGACGATCCTCAATACCGGAACTGCCACCTGGCCGGCTGGGACCGATCTGGCATATTTCAGCGGTCCACAGATGACCACTGCCGGCTCGATCGAGCTTCCCGAAATGGAGCCCGGCGATTCATATAGCGTTGTTTTCGATGGGAATGCACCCGCTCAAAACGGTTTCCAAGTCATGACCTGGAGAGTCCAAGGCGGATATTGTTACCCGTATGTCGCGATCATGGTGAAATAATCAGGAATATGATGGAGTAGCGGATCTGTCACCGGGACAGTCCAGCGAGAGACACATGCGAATAAGGTCGATAGCCCGTGCCAGGCATAGGAATCCCATTTGGTTGATCGCATCAGCCAGCATTGTTATATTCGCCTGCGCGCCGCTCTTTGTGCCTGTGTCTCCCACGCTCGATCCGGATTCGGTCAAGACTGCCATCGCTGGAACTGCTGCGGCTGCAGAAACGATGACCGCACTGCTTACACCTCCCACCTGGACGCCAACTTTCACGCCCTTTCCCACAGGGACTTCCCCAAGCACGCCTACTCCAACAGAAACGTTTTTCTTTTCCCTGCCAACCTTCACCCGAACAAGGACACCCACCTCGATCCCCACTCAAACCAGTCCTCCCGATAGTGGCGGTGGCGGTGGCAATGGCAACTCAAAGCTTTCATGCAATGTGACGGGCGTGAACCCCTCCAACAACACTGTCTTTTCACCGAATCAGGACTTTGACACGCAATGGACTTTAAAGAATACAGGCAGCGACCGCTGGGAAGCCAGTGGCATGGATTATGTGTTCGTAGGCGGCGATAGTCTGCACACGCAAAGCGGATATGATCTGCCTGGAAATGTGAAATCAGGCGCCATGGTCACTCTGGGTGTGGACATGAAAGCTCCCGGCACTCCAGGCACCTATTCCACCACCTGGAATCTAAAAGCTGGCAAAACCTTCTTTTGTAATATGAGATTGACCATCATCGTGCAATGACATCCGCAACACTCGCAAAAAAATCAGAGCAACCAAAAAGTTGCTCTGATTTTTTAATTGGCGCTGAAGCATAAAACGTGTCTTTATTAATTATATTGGTGTTTGCTCATTGATCGCCGGGTTAGAACGGCTTGCAAAGCCGATCGAAAGGATCCCAACGATCACAGGGAATACCATCAAGATCCCGCCAAAACAGACCAATATCCCGGCGCCTAACATGACCTCTTCCAGGGTGCTGCTGCTACCAGCCATCGCTTCGGGGACCTGAGTTCCCACCACCGCCAGCGCGCCGGTCAATATCGATAACAGGCCGGGACAACCGCATAGCAGCGCTGCAATGCTTGTAATAATGATCGCAGTAGTTTTATTCATGAAACCTCCTGATTTTTAATATTCTGCCGATGATCAACTGCGCAGTTTTGCGCCCAGCTCCTGCTCAAGCCGCTTCACGATCTTGTTGCGGATGGCGGCTGCTTCGGCATCCGTCATCGTTTTATCCTGCGGTTGGTAGGTGAGACTGTAGGCGAGTGATTTTTTGCCCAGGCCGATCTGTTCGCCCCGGAATACGTCGAACAGGCGAACATGGGTGAGGATTTTTCCACCTGTCTCGCGGATCAAGGCTTCCACCCGGGCAGCGGGCAGCGAGTCATCCACGATCACGGCGATATCTTCCAACACAGGCGGAAATTCGGGTACAGGCAGGATGCCATATGTCGGGGACGCGGCGCGTAGTGCATCCAGATCGAATTCAGCCGCGAGGACTTGCGCGACCCCGAGGTCGTATCTGGCCTTTACCAACGGATGCAATTCACCGAAGAAGCCCACCGACCGACCGTCTACTTTCACTTCGGCAGCCTTGCCGGGATGAAGATATTTAACGGAGTCGATTGGGGCGTAGGAAACCACCCCATAACGGAGTCCGGCCAAAAGGATTTCGATGCGCCCCTTCATGTCGTAGAAATCCATAGTGGGGCTGTCCTGCGTATCCCAGGAGGTGGCGTTACGCAAGCCTGTCATGAGCAGGGCGAGTTTGCGCGGCTCATTAGGCAGATCGTTTTCTTTGGGTTCAAAGATGGGACCGAGTTCGAAGAAAGCGATCGACTCGACGCGCGCATTTCGTTCTGCCGTCTCGAGCAACGAAGCCAGCAGGCTGCGACGCAGAACGCGGCGCTCCGGTGTGATCGGGTTGGCGATCATGACATGCCCGCCTTGAGGCACGAGAGCTGCTTCGCGTTCGGGCGAGGTCATGCGATAGGTGACAACTTCTTGAAGGTCGAGGCTGACGAGGATATCGCGTACATGTTCCTCCCACTCATGAGTCGGATTGCCGACCTGCGGCGGGAGAGGATCGGCCATGCGGGTTTCCGGGATGTGGTCATATCCATACAGCCGGGCCACTTCTTCGAGCACGTCCGCCAGACCTACCGCACCAACGCCGATATCGAGGCGATGTGAAGGTGCAGTGACGGAAATGCGGGGTTCGATATTCAATAATTCGGAAGTCGACTTGCGAGATTTAGTTTTCGATTTTCGAGTATCGGAGGTCGCGTCTTTGATCTTGCATTCGAACTCGAGCCGTTCCAGCAGCTTCACAATTTTCTGCGCGCTTAACTCAATGCCAAGCAATCGTTTCACATCTTTGGGAGTCACCACGATGGTGGGATCTTTCGGCTTGAGCGGATATTCATCCACAAGCCCGGGAGCGATCTCCCCGCCGGACCATTCGCTCATCAGTTGTAAGCCGCGCCGGACACCATCTTCCGCCAACGCGGGATGGACACCGCGCGAGAAACGGAAAGAGGCTTCCGAGGGCAGGTTATGCTGTTTTGCAGTGCGTCGGATGGTGATGAAATTCCAGGCCGCGCCCTCCAGCAGGATGTGACGCGTCTTCTCCGTGACTTCGGTTTCGGCTCCGCCCATCACGCCTGCGATGGAAATCGGGCCTTTCTCGTCACACACCAAAACATTGACTGGCGTGAGGGTGCGCTGCGCGCCATCCAGCGTGGTGATCTTCTCGCCTTCCCTGGCGGCGCGTGTGCTGATCTTGATCGGTTTCTTTCCTGCCCGTTCTTTCAGAACCTCATAATCGAAGGCATGCAACGGTTCGCCGAGTTCCTGCATGGCATAGTTTGTGGCATCCACGACATTATTGATCGGGCGGATGCCTGCCAGCTTCAGCCTGCGCTGGATTTGATAGCGACTGGGCTTGAGTTCCACATCCCGGATCAGTCCCAGCACAAAGCGCGGATTAAGCTCCGGATCCAGGATCTCGATCGAGACCGTGCCTTTGATCGGATCGCCTTTTGTCTTAAGTTTGAGGTCCGGCTTCCTGAGCTTTCGGCCGGTAATTGCAGAAAGCTCGCGTGCGATCCCGATCACATTCGCATTGCGGGCCATGTTCGGCACGATGCTGATATCCAGCACCGCGTCGCCCATATATTCGGCCAATGACTTGCCGACCGGTGCGTCGTCATCCAGCAGGAGGATGCCCTCATGGTCTTCGGCGATACCTAATTCCTTTTCCGAACAAACCATTGAGTAAGAGTCAACGCCGCGGATCTTCGTGCGCTTGAGGGTGGTCAACGAAAGACCCTCCGTGTGACCATCGTACAGCGTGGCGCCTTCCCTGGCGTACGCGACCTTGATGGGCTTTGCCAGCTTGCCGGTGCCTTTCAAATGAAAGATGTTGGGCGCGCCGGTGAGGACAGTATGCTGCTCTCGGCCATCAAACAGATCGAGCAGCGTTAAACGGTCCGCGTTGGGATGCGGCATGACCTCCCGAATTTCGGCCACCACCAGTTTGTCCTTGTCCCACGAAATGCCGCTGGTCTTGAATTCGTGCCTTTCGCCATGGCTATAATCCGGCATCGCGAGACCCACATAGCGGATCTCATCCACTTCCAGCCCGGCCAGCGTGAGCTTGCGGGCGATCTCTTCGATGGGCAGATCTTTCAGGTCTATGAAATCTTGGAGCCATGTAATGGGTATTTTCAATGCGTCCTCCGAGCAATGGATCAGGTAATCAGGAATCAGGTAATTAGGAATCAGGGATTGGGAAAATCGGTCCCGACGAGATAAGGAGCGTGATCTTCACGAATAAAGTTATTAGCGCCTGGTTCAGAGGCGCCGCGTTTGCTTTCTTTCAGAAATGCAATATAACCATTAAGCATGCGTTTCAATTCCTGAACCTGGTCTTTCAATTGATTAAAGGTCGCATCGGCCAAATAACCGAGCTTATGAGCCAGAACTAAGTGACTAAAGGTCTCTTCTAAAGAACCTCGCGCAATATAACAGAAACGTACGCTCTCCTGAAAATAGAATCTTCCATAGCCTTCAGCAATGTTTGCGGGAATACTTTGCGCCGAGCGTCTCAACTGGTCGGTCAAGGACCATTTTTCTTGAACAGGAAACTTTGGCAGGATGTTTTTGCATATCTCGGTTGTAAACAGTATTGCTTTTTGCCAAATCTGCAAAGTCTCCAGACCTTTATCATCCGTCTTAACCAAAGCATGCCTCCTGTTTCCCATCCCTAATTCCTAGTCCCTGATTCCTAATCACCTGCTTTGCCTAAAACTGCTCCAGGAATCGGGTGTCATTCCCCCAAAAATAGCGAATGTCATCGATCTTGTAGCGCAGCATCAACTGTCGTTCAGGCCCCATGCCAAAGGCGAAGCCGGTATACCGTTTCGGGTCATAGCCGCCATTTTGCAACACCACCGGATGCACCATGCCGCAGCCCAGGATCTCCAGCCAGCCTGAATTCTTGCAGACCTGGCAGCCTTTGCCGCCGCATACAAAACATTCCACATCCACTTCAGCAGACGGTTCGGTGAAGGGGAAGTAGGAGGCGCGGAAACGGATGCGGGCTTGAGGTCCGAACATGCGCCGCGCAAAGTCCGCCATGGTTCCTTTCAGGTCGCTGAAGGTGATCCCCTCGCCGACCGCCAGTCCCTCCACTTGATTGAACTGCATCTCGGAGCGCGCCGTCACCTGCTCATAACGAAAGCACATTCCGGGGAGCGCGATGCGGATCGGAGGCGGATTCTTGGGATCCAGTGCGGCAAACTCGTGCATGGCACGGATCTGTCCCGGCGAGGTGTGCGTGCGCAGCAGGATCGGGTTATCGCCTCGATCGCCGGCTTCGATATAAAATGAGTCCTGCATCTCACGCGCCGGATGATGCGGCGGAAAGTTAAGCAGCTGGAAATTCATCTCATCCGTTTCAACCTCGCGCGAGGTGTAGACCTGGAATCCCATCTCCGCCAGGATCGTCAGCACACGCCGCAACTGATGTGTGGACGGATGCAGGCGGCCCACTTGGATCGACCGCCCCGGCAATGTGACATCCAATTCTCCTTCCTCCAGAGACTTTGCCAGCACGGCGCCTTTGATCGCTTCGGCGCGTTCAGCCAGTGCCGCCTCCAGCTTCACCTTCACCTGATTGGCGCGTTGACCAACACCCGGCCGCTCCTCGGCTGAGAGTTTGCCCAGACCGGCGAAGACCGACATCAAAGGCGAGCTCCGCCCGGTATGGGACACGCGCCAGGCCTCCAGGGCGGACTGATCCTTTATTACGTTGAGCGAATCCAACGCGGCTTTTTCGATTTCATCCAAATTTTCCGACATACGACCTCCGAAAATTATCTCGACCCGAAATAGGTCAGTACCTGAAAAAAAGAACCTCCCGTCCACATTGGGACGGGAGGCGCTTAAGCGTCCCGTGGTACCACCCAGATTGGCCGTCTGTGCGGCCCTCTCATGGAGAGCGGAGAGTATTTCAATCTCCAGTCTCTTCCCTCATAACGCGGGGATCGCGGCTCAAACTAAAAGGCAGGGGTTGCCGTTCACTCGAGCGGCTCAAGAGGGAACTTCGGTCAGCTACCCTCGCGCCGGAGTCTCAATCATGCTCCGGCTTCCCTGTCGACTTTCGCTGACGTACTTTCCTCGGTCACAGCCGTTGAAAATGTATTATGCAACAATTATCTGCGAAATGAAGTGACTGTCAAGGCTGTTTATTTATCCGTCGGCCTTCCTTAAATCGCGCTTAAACAGGCAAGGTATAATCCCCATAATGATCCGCGCTCGCGATCTTTTATTGTACACAGGGCTGGTTTTGGCGCTGCTCCTGCCGCGCTTACCTGGCCTGGACTCATTCGCAACCGCTGACGAGCCTTACTGGCTGAGCATGGGGGCGAATTTTTATTATGCGCTGGGTCAGCGCGAATTCCAGAATACGATCTATGAATATCAGCCGGCCGTCACAACCATGTGGCTGGTGAGCGCCGCGCTGTTGACCTACTTTCCGGAATATCGAGGCCTCGGCCAGGGGTACCTGGAATTCGAAAAAGGCCTGCTCGATCCATTTTTACTCGAACATAATCGGGATCCCTTGATCCTTTTAAAGGATGCACGGCTGATCCAGGTGATCTTGATCACCATATTGTTGGTGTTTGCATTTTATTTGTTGCAACGCTTGATCGGCACGGGACCGGCTTTGTTCGCAATACTGCTGACTTCATTCGATCCATTCTTCCTTGGCCACTCGCGCCTGCTCGACCACGATGCCATGCTGGCGGTCTTCGGTTTGATCTCGGTACTTTCGCTGCTGGTTTACTTTTTGCAAGGCCGCGGGATTATTTTTCTGATCCTATCAGCCGTCTCGGCGGCACTGGCACAGTTAACCAAATCCTCCGGCCTGGCATTACTCCTCCCGATCGGATTGATATTCCTAATCCATCTTTTTCGTGAACGAGGCGCGGGCACCAAGTTCCGCAAATTATTGCTCGAAACAATTAAAGTCTTCGGGATCTGGGCTGCAGTGCTGGCTGTTGCATACTTTCTCCTTTGGCCGGGGATGTGGGTTGCGCCAGGGAAAATGCTTTACCAGGTCTATGGCAATGCCTTTAGTTATGCGTTCCAGGGTGCCCGTTTGATCGCGCTGGACGAGGTCTCGCAACCGCCCCCTGTCAGCCTGGATACGAACCTTGGCAGCCTGGGTCAATTGTTGTTCGGCATCCTGTGGCGTATCACCCCGCTGACCTGGCTGGGTATCCTCTTTGGACTCTGGCTCTTGTTCACGCGGGACCATGTCCTGGTCCCGTTAACGACGCGCTGGGTCAGCCTCCTGCTTTTTACATTAGCCGCGTCCTACATCTTGATGTTCGGACTCGCCCATGGGCGCAATTCACCACATTACATTCTCTCCAGCTACGTCGCACTGGGCGTACTGGCAGGCATGGGCTGGTTTCATGTCATCGCACGTTTGGGACAACGAGTCAGCACGTTTCGCAGCAGCCACGCACAGCTCTTTATCTTATTCATCGTGCTGGCGCTGCAAGCTCGCAGCGCGTTGGCCTATTATCCATATTACTTTACCTATGAAAACCCCGTCCTGGTGCGGCTTCTTCCAAGGGAGTCGCCTCAATTTGCGTATGGGGAAGGGCTCGAACTGGCGGCCCGATATCTGGCCAATTTACCGGATGCCCGGGAACTGACCGCCTCTGTCTATTACAGCCGCGGCAGCTTCTCCTATTTCTTTCCTGGTCAGACGGAACGCTTCAAACCATATTATGTGGACCCAGGTCATGAACAGGATCTTTTGAAGACGCTCGCAAGCTCGGATTTTCTCGTTATTTATTATGCGGTCCAGGGCGGCGTGGATAAATATGCAAATCTGCTCAATGCTTTGGCCACTGTTCCGCCCGAGAAGGAGATCTGGCTGAACGGGTACAAGTACGTCATCATCTATCGGATCGACAGCATCCCGCCGGATCTATACGCTGAGATGAGCAGATAACACCTCTCATGGACAAATCCAAATTCCGCCGGCTGCTGCTGTTCGCAGGACTTTTAATCCTGATCGTCCCACCTCACATGCGCGGGATCGACAAATTTGCCACGGTCGACGAGCCGTGGTGGGTGATCTCAGGCGCGAATTATTATTACGCCCTCACCCACAACGATTTCGAAACGACAATTTATGATTATCATCCCGCGGTCACGACGACCTGGGTGGTGACCGCCGGAATGCTTTCGTATTTTCCCGAGTATCGCGGCTTCGGCCAGGGGTATTTCGATGTGCGCAAGGAGCATTTCGAGAATTTCATGCTCGAACACGGTAAACAAGCGCTGGGTCTGCTGCGGGTCAGCCGCCTCATTCAATCCGCCCTGATCGTCTTCCTCGCGCTGGTGAGCTTTTTCCTGCTTCAAAAACTGGTGGAGAGCGCGGTCGCCTTCCTCGCGATCGTGCTC
>CAYUUJ010000040.1:0-9405 GCA_964447845.1 uncultured Anaerolineaceae bacterium | reverse complement strand
GATCGAGAATTATTAGATTGTAGGGGCGACCCAATGGGTCGCCCCTACGCGATATTGAATGAAAAATCTCCTCCATCGTTACACCCCTCTGCAGATCGCGATGCATCTCGGCGCGTGGTTCCCTCTGGCGCGCCTGGCCTTCGACTTCTTCGCCGGGAACTTATCCGCCAACCCGATCCAGGACATGCAGCAGCGCATGGGACGCGCCGCCATCACCCTGCTGGTGCTGTCCCTGGCCTGCACTCCGCTCAATTCCATTTTCGGCTGGCGCGAGCCGCTCAAACGCCGCCGCGCCCTGGGCTTGTATGCGGTTATGTATGTAACCATCCACCTGCTGATCTTCATAGATCTGGACTATGGCTTTGCGTGGAGCCTGATCCTGCAGACGATCTTTGAGAAACCCTATATTCTCGTCGGCCTGACGACTTTCTTTTTATTGCTCCTGCTCGCCATGACCTCCTTCGATGTGTGGAAAGCCCGCATGGGGAAAAATTGGAAGCGTCTTCACCAGCTCGTTTATTGGATTGTTCCTCTGGCCGTTTTGCATTACGCCTGGGCGAAGAAGGGCGACCTGCTGGCCTTGACCGGAGACATCACACGGCCTCTTTTATACGGGCTGGTCGTGGCGATCCTGTTGATCCTGCGCATTCCCCATGTCCGCAGATCCATCGTCTCGTTCCGGGACCGGATCCTGATCCTGTTTCGAAGACGGCGCACCACGCCCAAAGACGAATCGGTTGTTGAGGCGTAGGGGCGACCCGTTGGGTCGCCCCTACTGATAGTACAAAAGTGGCAATGAGGCATCCCGCACACCTCTGATATAATCCCGGCCTATGAAAGATAATACAAATTCCCCTCAAACAGATACAATCACATTCAACCGCACTCACTTTTTCTCGGCACTGGTGGTGCTGGCTTTTGCAGTCGGAATATTGGTTGGCTATATGGTCTGGGGTCGCAACGTAACGGCCGCCGCGCCGGCAGTCGTGCAGAATACGGCTCCACAAGCGCAAGCGCAAGTCCCCTTGGCGGAAGTGCCGGCTCCGAGCGTAGGCCCGGATGTCTATCTTCAAATTGCTGACGACCTTGGTTTGGAGACAACCGCCTTCGAGGCTTGCCTGTCGAATCATACTTACCAGGAAGAAATTCAGAGCGATTCCGATTATGCCATCAGCATAGGCGTTAACTCCACACCGACTTTTTTCGTGAACGGCCTGGCCATCATCGGCGCACAACCACTGGATGTGTTTAAGCAGATCATTGACCTGGAGCTGGCCGGCGAAACCCCCCAGAACGAGCAGTATGTTCGATACGATATTCCCACGGAAGGCTATCCCAGCAACGGCCCGGACGATGCTCCGATCACCATTGTGGAATTCAGTGACTTCCAATGCCCGTTCTGTAGTCGCTTTTTCAATGAGACTTATCAGCCCCTGCTGGATGCCTATCCGGGTCAGATCCGTTTCATCTACCGCCATCTGCCTCTGACCTCCATCCACCCCAATGCATTTCCGGCAGCCGAGGCCTCCATGTGCGCCAATGAACAAGATTCTTTCTGGCAATATCATGATGCGCTCTTCTCGCTATTCAGCAGTTAGATAATTTAAGGACGCACCGCCTGGCGTCTATTACGTCCGTCAGCCCAGGAAAATAACGACTCTGCTCTAAAATATTTGGAGGCAGCGATGCGCAAATTTGTAGCTGTGGCCGGGAACATCGGCGTGGGCAAGTCCACGCTGGTGAATATGCTGTGTGAGACCATGGGCTGGGAGCCTTTCTACGAGCCGGTGACCGAAAATCCATACCTGGCCGATTTTTATGCCGATATGGATGCCTGGGCCTTTCATTCGCAGATCTTTTTTCTCACCAACCGCTTGCGCTCGCATTTCCAGCTTTCCCTGCATTCCGGCTCGGTCATTCAGGACCGCAGTCTGTATGAGGACGCGGAGATCTTCGCCAAAAACCTGTACATGCAGGGACATATGCAAATGCGCGACTACCAGACCTACCGCGACCTGTACGAGACCGCCACGCCGTTCCTGCCGCCCCCGGACCTGGTCGTGTATCTACGGGCCTCCGTCCCGACCCTGTTGGAGCGCATCTCACACCGCGGCCGCGACTATGAACGCACCATCAGCGCCGACTATCTGCAAAGCTTGAACGACCTGTACGAGGATTGGATCGACAACTTCACCATGTGCCCGATGCTGGCCGTCCCCGCCGACGACCTGGATTATGTGGCCCACCCCGGCCATCTGAAGCTGATCGTTGCCAAGGTGGAAGAGAAGCTGACCGGGAAGGAAGAAGTGGTCTTCGAGCCGGAGGAAGTGGCCCGCGCCGCGGAGGATTAGAAATCTACCGGTGTTGAGCAGCTAAAAAAGACGACCCGAACGGGTCGTCTTTTTTTATGCATTCATGTCATTGCTCGCAATGACAATTGTTACTCGATAAACGTTTCCCATTTGCTGGTATTCTGCGGGACAAACCGCCCGTCTGCCCAGCCTTGCGCGTCCCAATACTTGACACTCCACATATCCGCGCCGAAGCCATCGCACTCCGCCAGCTTGAAATCGGCATGCATCGTGTCCGGCAGCAGACACAGCGGCTCTTCCAGTCCGGTGCCCGGCGGCGGGGCAGGCACATCCCCGCTGCGCGAGTTGGCCACACCCGGGGTGGGAAAGCAATCCTCGAACCAGGAGCCGCGGATATCAGGCAGGCGGCACCAGCTTTCATCGGTGACTTTGACCACCGGATACGAGCGCGCGTCCATCAGCACGCCGCTCGGATTCAGCAGGCGCACCGTGTCGCCTCCATCGCTGAGCAGGAGGTTGGTCTGCAAGCCGTAAAAGACCGCATGCTCGCCCGGTTTCAAAGTGATGGACGGGAGCGAGTACGGCTCGGAACCCTGGCCTTCCTCATCATCCAGCCTCCAGCCGCTCAAGCTGCCGTTGACCGGACCCAGGTTGGCCACCTCAATGAACTCATCAAACACGTCCACTTTGCCATCCTGGTTCCAATCGAAGCCGGCGCGCGCCAGGAACTCATTGATAACGAAGCGCGCAGCGGGAGTGGGGATACGCGTGGGCGTTCGGGTGGACGGAGCGGGAGACGGCGTGATGGTGACCGTGATCGCCCAGTTCTGTTGTCTCGGGGTTCCATTGATCACTCCATTGTTTGCATCGTGTCCGTTTTTGACGGCGCCCGTGTTCGTCACCCAGGCCGTGGAACTGTCCAGCACGGCGCCGCGGCGCTCCATGCTGCGGAAATTGGTCGTGCTGCCGGCCGGCCACTCGCCGCCGTCCACGTTGGCGGTGTCGATCTGCACGTTGGAGGGATTGAACAAACGCAGTTTATCGCCGGGAGTGTTGGCGAGATCGCCGGTGAAGATCTGGTCTGCACTGATATCCGAGACCGTGTTGTTGTCCGTGCGCTCGAGCAGGTAATATCCGCCGGCCGCAATTGTGCCTGTCAGGAGAATGGTCGGTTCGCCGTCATCCGCTTTGAGCTGCCAGCCGGTGAGGTTCATACACGCTGAGCCGGGATTGTAAAGCTCGATCCATTCGTCCGCCGTGGAAGCCGCGGTGCCCATCCAGCCAATTTCGTTGATGATGATCGCCAGGGGAGAGGAGGATGTGGACAAGCAAGCTAACGGCGTATTAGTCACCGTCGGTGTAAGCGTGGGGGTTCTGGTAAGTGTCGCCGAACCGGTTGGGGATGGGGTAAAAGTATTTGTAGGCGTTGTCGTGGATGTGGCAGTGTTTGTCGGGGTTGGTGTAGGGGTGGGGTCACCGCAGGTTGTTATTGGGCTTGATAAATTTTGTGGGTCACTAGGATTGCGCACAAAAAAATCTGTTAAATTATTATTTGTATCCGTACAAATACCTAAAATATCAATGCGTTCGTAACTACGATTCGTGTTGGTGGTAAGAGGAGCAAGAGTTAATCCCTCTTTGTAAGCAGATCCCGCACTCATTCCGACCGCGTCAACAATCATGCTTTGACTAGGCAAAGTAATAGCAATTCCGCCGTCGTCAGTTATTCCAGTCGAATATGTTCCATTCCCCGATACTGAACCGCTGTAACCATTAGAGCCATTGTTGGTAATAAGGTAGTGCTGGCCCGGATCTAAGAATGTGTTCGATGGGAAAATAAAACGTGGTGTTGAGCCAGTACTTCCTGAGCTATTGGACCCCCAGACTTCCCAGTTGCTAACGTTAACTTGGCTGCTTGTTGGATTATGTATTTCGATAAATTCATCATTGCCGCCTAGTGGGCCATGCACACGAAATTCACTAATGACCACACTTGTCGCAGCCTGTCCCTCCGGTGCGGCGCGGACAGGCTGCAGTGCCGGCCCGGCCAACCCGGTCAACAGACAGGCGAGCAGACCAAGCAATAACAAACCGCGCGCAAAACGATTCCAGCGTGACATAGGATTAATTAGCGTTGAAGATATCCCGCCTGAGGCGAGCTTGAGAAGATTATACTGCTTGCAGCATGCTTGGCTACGCGCCCAGGCACAAAATAGACGAAAACCACCCTTATAAAAGTTAGCGCTGCCCGCATTATCCTGTTTTCCACCCCTGTTTAGATTTTACCCGGCCCGACGTTCCATGCTCAGCGTGGTTCGACCACCATTTTGATCGCCGTACGGACCTTGTCCTCGATCTCCACGTCCACAAACTCGGGCACACACACCACTTCGATCCCGTCGCCCTTCAGATATCCGGTGGCGAGTACCAGGGCTTTGACCGCCTGGTTAACCGCACCCGCTCCGATGGCCTGGACTTCAGCCTTTTTGTGTTCGCGGACCACTCCAGCGATTGCCCCGGCCACAGCGGAAGTACGGGAGTTGGCAGAAACCTTGATGCTGTCCATGCTAAGCCTCCCGATCAGCCAGAAGGGGCGTTCAAGAAAATTGTACTTTATTCAGTTAACGGATTCAAGCATTATGTTTATGGGATACCTTTAGGATATGTATGTATGTAGTAATCTTAGTAGGGCCTGTGGATATGTGGACAACCACAAAAACCCCCAAGGGCTGGTACTCGGTCAGACTTCTCTCCCAAACCTTCCGCTAGACGCCGATTTCGTGCCCGTGCCTTATTGTGGACAACCCCCCAAAACTTTTAGAGCTATTTCGGATAGACCAAGGATTCTCCATATTTTGGCTGGGGGAAAAACCTGCTCCCATATATGGGGGTGGAGGATTAAGAGCCACTCCGGTTTTTAGGTCTCAAAACGGGTATTGTCCACAAAGAGGGGCGGTTATCCACAGTTTATCGTCTGTTATCCACAGCCTGCTACGTGTAGTCGAATTCCTGTCTGGACAACTACCCCTATATGTGGGCTTTTCGATTGCTGATTTGAGATTGAAGAGTGCTGATTGGGGCGCAGCCGTCATTTTAGGTGACTTCGGGCGGTTTTTACCGTGGCAGTCAGAATAGCGATGATTTCGCCGGCTTCCCTTGTGAGAGCGTTCAGTTTTTCAGCGGGAACGATCCCGGCTTCGACGAGCAATTCCATCCAGTATTGGGATTCGTCCGCCTCCTCAAGCGTAATGCTGGCATTGGAGATGAAATCGGGTTTTGAGCGGGCCCGGCAGGCGGAGCGATAGTTTGCCCCCACAGAGGTGCCCGATCGAAGGAGCTGGCTCCCGATCACATTGGCGGTTTTGGTGGCCGGCAGATCTTCCACTAGCTTGATCGCTCGCAATCTAAATTGTTTTGTGCGTGTCTTGAGTTCTTCAGCATTTATAATATTCCTCTCTATATCCAATTTAAAATCAACAATCTAAAATCATCAATCTAAAATCTCAAATGCCCTTCTCCAGTCCATTGGCTTCCGCCACTTCCTCAATCAGGATCTCGATCTCATCCAAATATTGATCCAGCCCCTGGATACGTTCCTCGAAACCGGTCCCGAGTAAACCAAGCTTCTCAAAAGCCGCACTCCAGGCTTTGGCCCCCTCGCCTTCCAGGACAACGGCCGCCAGGGTCCAGGTATGCACCAGCAGCCAGATCCCCGCGCCGGGCCGCTCGCTCTCGAGCATGGCCGCGATGGCCTTCTCGTAATAATTCAAGCGCGCCGGATGGATGCGCGCATCCACGTTGGATTGTGCGCCGGCGGCGCTGAAGGACGTCCGCCAGTCTGAAAGCCAGCCCTGCACCGTCGGCACATCCACAGCGTAGGCGCCGATCAGGCCGGTGAGCGCAGCCTGCATGCCCGGCCGATCGAGGAGCGCGGCGCGTGCCGGAAATTCAAGCAGGAGTCTGCGCTCGGCGATGGGCGGTCCGCTCAACTCAGCGACTGCATTGGCCGCGTAATAAATGCTCAGCAGGTATTGTTTTACTTCGTCGGCGCCGATCTTCCCGCTGACGTTCATCATCAATGGCATCCAGGTCTTGCGCGCCCGATCGTACAGCGTGCGGCTGCGCTGCAGAGTCAGCGGAGCCTGCTCGAATTCAAAGCCGGCCCGCAGGCTGGCCTGCACGAAATCGAAGAACTTCTCGCGTTCGTACAGCAGCTGCGGGTCATACATCTCATAACCGAGCCAGGGATCGCCGCGCAGATCGCGCGGCTGCTTGAACTCGTCCTTGGAACGGCGCGTGATGTCGAT
Source organism: uncultured Anaerolineaceae bacterium (assembly GCA_964447845.1). Lineage (GTDB taxonomy): Bacteria > Chloroflexota > Anaerolineae > Anaerolineales > Villigracilaceae > DASXQN01. Next base: position 2,786 of record CAYUUJ010000040.1, on the reverse strand, counting down.
ATGGAAGTCCGGGGTCAGGCGCACGAACTCGCGCGCCAGGGTCGGCGGGCTGGCGTACACGAAGACCAGGTCGATGTCCGCGCTGCCCCCCAGCAGAGGATCCTGGTCCGAGACCAGGGAACCCGTCAGATAGGCGGCCAGGATGCCCTTGTCGTTAAAGACCCGTTCCTGGACGGTCTCCCTGGCAATGCGGATCAAAGACTCGCGTGTCACGCGCATGAAAAATCCTTGTTTCGAAGAGACTGTTTCTTAAAGAACTTGTACACGGATTTCACGGACAACACGGATAAGAACGGCAAAAAGCGGTTTTTTTAAGAGCTTTTCCGTGAAATCCGCCGCAGGATCCGTGTACAAAAGAATCCCTTACTTCCGGGAACACTAAGATCCCGCCGGAGCATTCGGCAGGGGCAAACTGGGCTGGAACGGACTCAGGCCGAGGGTCTCGCGGATGCGGTTCTCGATCAGGTCCAGGTGCTCCGGCTGCTGGACGAAGTTCATGCGATTGGTATCGATCGGCAGGATCGGTGTATGGTCGAAAGGCCTGGAGAAAAAATCCTCGTAGGCGTTGTTAAGATCGGCGATGTAAGTGCGCTCCATCTGGCGCTCGTACGAACGGTCGCGCAGGGTGATGCGCTGCATGAGCGCGTCCGTGTCGGCCCGCAGATACACGATCACATCCGGTTTGGGGATCTTTTCGCCCAGCGCTTCATGGACCTTGTAATACATGGCGAGTTCATCGCCCTTCAGGTTGATGCGCGCGAAGAGCGCGTCTTTGGAAAAGGTGTAATCGGCCAGCAGATTTTTTCCAGATGCCAGGATATTCGGCACGGTGTTGTTCTGCTGGCGGTACCGGCTGAGCAGAAAAAAGATTTGCGTCTGGAAGGCGTAACGCTGGCGGTCTTCGTAAAAATCCGAAAGGAATGGATTCTCCTCGAAGATTTCCAGCAGGAGATCAGCATCAAAGCGGGGTTGCATGAGCCGGGCAAGCGTGGTCTTGCCCACGCCGATCACGCCTTCAATCGCAACGTACATCGTTGTCTCCAGAATGGGATGCGCCAAGGATACCATAAATGCATATGTCATTGCGAGGAGTGGCGCTGCAAGCGCCACGACGTGGCAATCTCAAGTAACTGCAGAGGGCGAGATTGCCACGCCGCCAAAGAACAAGAGCGGCGGCTCGCAATGACATAACAAAGAGGGGTTTACAGGGTGCTGCGTGCATCGTTAAACTTAAACAGAATGTTTTCATCTATTTAATGCCTGAAAGATTAGACATTGATGCTGCAAGCAGTATAATAATTTGATGCCTCGTATTTGCATTGTGCCGAATGTGGAGGGGTCTGGCGGCATGGCTTCCTTCCGAATGAAATTCGAAGATGGACTGAGCGCCCGCGCGCCCGGCGTGGACGTGACCCACGACCTCTCCGAACCCGCCGAGGCGGTGCTGGTGATTGCCGGCACCCGCAAGCTGATTCCGTTATGGAAAGCCAGACGCCGCGGCACGCGCGTGGTCCAGCGCCTGGACGGCATCAACTGGGTCCAGCGCGCGCGTTGGACCGGTGCGCGTTATCATCTGCGCGCCACATATGGTAACGCCCTGCTGGCTTTCATCCGCACCCGACTGGCCGATGGCGTGGTCTATCAGAGTCAATTCATCCGCCGCTGGTGGGAGGGGTCCTACGGCCCAACGCGCGTTCCGGCGCGCGTGATCCTGAACGGAGTGGACCTGAAGCGCTATACGCCCGAAGGGGATTCTGACCTGCCTAAAGATAAATTTCGTTTGCTGGTTGTGGAAGGCAGCCTGGCCGGAGGGCTGAATACCGGCTTGCATGCTGCCGCGCGCCTGGCCGGCTTGCTGGCCGCGGAGCGAAAATTTCCGGTCGAGCTGGTGGTGGCCGGGCAGGTCGACAAGCGAACGCGGGCCGACTTGCAACACAAGAATGGCGCCTCGATCCGTTTCCTGGGACTCGTACCCCGCGAACAGATCCCCGCCCTGGATCGCTCAGCGCACCTGTTCTTTTCCGCCGAGATCAACCCGCCCTGTCCCAATTCGGTCATCGAAGCCCTGGCCTGCGGACTGCCGGTGCTGGGCTTCGACACCGGCGCGCTCAGTGAACTGGTGGCGGGTGACGCAGGCCGCCTGGTCCCATACGGGGGTGACCCGTGGAAGCTGGACCCGCCCGATCTGCCCGCGCTGGTGGAGCCGGCCATGCAGATCTTGAACGATCAGCCGCGTTTCAGACGCGCCGCGCGCCTGCGTGCCGAGGCTTCGTTTGGACTGGATCAAATGGTTGACGATTATTTGAGCGCATTACTGGGCGATTGAGAAAACTAACCACGAAGGCACAAACAATAGGGGGGTTATGAAGACGTTTTATGTATACATCACAACGAATCATTCCAAAACCCTTTATACAGGGGTTACAAACAACTTGCAGCGACGTGTACAGGAACACAAAGAGAAGCTCATTCCTGGATTTACACGGAATTACAACATCACGAATTTAGTCTATTATGAAGAGACGAACGATGTCTATACGGCAATCAATCGTGAGAAGGAAATCAAGGGCTGGCTCAGAAAAAAGAAAATCACTCTGATTGAAACGGTCAACCCTCAATGGAAAGACCTGAGCTTGGACTGGTATGATTAAAAGAACCCTCATAATTGTGTCATTCTGAGGGAGCCCTACTGGGCGACCGAAGAATCTCCTCATGGCCGCAAAGAGATCCTTCGGTCGCAAAGTACGCTCCCTCAGGATGACACAATTAGGGTTTTTATTTGGTGG
>CAYUUJ010000039.1:0-9412 GCA_964447845.1 uncultured Anaerolineaceae bacterium | reverse complement strand
ATGGTGTGTGCCGGGCGGATGGCGCGCGCCAATCCGTCCTGCGCCATTTGCGCCACTTTATTGGTCTCCGCTTTTGACAGGTCAGCATTAATGGCTACCACCCCCAAAACTGTATTTGACCGCGCTGCGAAGTTCAACACGGAACGCCCCACGAACGACCTCATCAGTTCGAGACTATCAGCAAAATAACCCGGCGCGCCGATCTGGAACGGCCCCACCTTTGCAGAACGGACACCTGCTACGATCTCGCCCGTCTCTGGATCGATGACATCGCCAAAGGCATTGACGGCCGCCAGCGCGCCAACCACCACCCCGCTGCCGACTTCGAGGCTTGCGCTACCGATCCCGGACTTCATGGCTTGTTTCATCCCAAGGATCTTTCCCACGCTGGCGCCGGTCCCAGCTCCGACATTCCCCTCGGCTACCACTTCCCCAGCCGCAGCTTCACAGGCACGATAGCCCATCGCCTTATCCGGACGGATCTTCCCACTGCCCAGGGCCAGATCGAACAGGATCGCCGCAGGGACGATCGGTACGAGTCCGGCACCGGTATTGAAACCGATCTTATGCTCTTCAAGATATTGCATGGCGCCCGAGGCTGCATCCAACCCGAAGGCTGAGCCGCCTGCCAGCATCACAGCATGAACTTTTTGAACCAGATTGAGCGGTTGGAGCAGATCGGTCTCGCGGGTACCCGGCGCGCCCCCGCGCACGTCCACACCGCCGACGGCCCCCTTCCGGCAAAGAATGACGGTACAACCTGTCAGGGCTTCATCATCTTGCGCGTGGCCAACCTCGATTCCAGAAACGTCTGTGATCGTGCCGTTTAATTTCATAAATCGCTATACACGGTCGACCACAGAGCACACGGCCCTAAAGGATGCTTCGCGAAGAACACGGAGAAAATTCTTTAAGAATCTCTGTGGACTCCGTGCTCTCTGTGGTGAATAATTTATTTTAGAAGGCGCGCCAGTTCCAGGAATTCCTGCCACTCTTCCTCGAAGAAGTGAACGGTGACGTTGTTCAACTCAATGTGGAAGGTGGTCTCGCTATCGGGTTCCTCGGCTTTCCACACCAGATAGTTGTCGGTCTCGGCCAGGGTTTCGGTACGCGGTTCATTGGTATTAGCGGACATGGAATTCTCCTTTGAGATTCATTTTGCGTAGAAAGGGGATCAACCTTGTTATTCAGCCGGCTGACGGATATTGCGCCACAGGCGGCGCAGCGGGACCAGCAATCTGGAGCCCGGAGCAGGCGGCAATTGGGTGGTTTCGATTTCCGGCCAGGGATCGCGGTCCATCAGTTTGCTCAATGCATATCGCCACAGCAATGTCACCGTGGCCAGCATCGGCGCGGCGATCACCACACCGAGCACACCCAGCAAATTCGCTGCAACGATGGCCGCCACCAAGACTGCGGCGGGGTGAACCTTGAGAGCCTGCGAAAGAATACGCGGAGAGACCAGATTATCGAAGATCTGATCGATGATCAATGCGATCACCAGCACCAACAGCGTATAGCTCAGCGGTGACAGATCGAATAATTTGAACTCCTGGAAATATGCCACCAGCACGAGCACCAACCAGTTAACAGCCGGGCCGACATACGGCACAAAGCGCGCCAGGCCTGCCAACAAGGCCAGGGCGATCGAATAACGGACGCCCAGTACGCTCAGCACCACCGTGTAGACTATTACAGCCAGGAAGAAGATAATGATCTGGCCGCGCAGAAAGGCGTTCCAGATCCGGCCGAGCTCACGACCCAGTCGTTCTATATCGGAACGATATCCGGGAATTTGGACGTCAACGATCCTCCCTCGCCGCCCGCCGCTTTCGACCAACACAAAGTAAGACACCAGCAACACAAATAACGTCCAGCCCAGGAAGCTGGCCGCGCTGCTGGCCACGGAGGAAAGCAACGACCCGGTGCGGCTGAGCAGAGGCTGGACCATGCCCAGGATCTGGCTGCTGATGGCGTTCAGGTCGACATTTCTAAAATCAAGTGTTAATGGACCGAACTGATAAACCTGCCCGGAAAATTGTTCGATCAGATCCGGAAGCGCCTGGAGGCTTTCCTGCGTAAACTGAATGACACTCTGCACCTGCTGGACCAAACCAAGACCGCCCAATGTCAGTAAGCCGATCAGAAGGATGAAGAGCAGCAGATAAAGGATGCTCACGGATGCGCGCCAGGAGAGGCCCGTTTTCTGAAGGGAGGTGGCCACGGGATGAAACAGATAGGCCAGCACCAGGGCGATCAATAAGGGACCGATAATGAATTGGAATCGCACCAATAATGCCGCGCTGACGGCAACAAACGTCAGGGCAATCACCAGCTTGGTGGTTGCGCCCCAGGGTGGGGAAGGTTGGGCTGGTTGAGTTTTCACCGGCGCTTTGGATGGCGAGTCTTTGCCAGCCGATGGCTGCCGGGACTTTTTGTCCGTTCGAGTTGCCATGTCACTCCTGTTTTAATTGATTTTACTGCCTCTTGGATAAAGATATAAATGCAATTTATCGCCTTCGGAAAACGAAAAGAGGCTTTGTCCCACAGGATTAACGGGCTAAATATGCGCTTGTTAAGTTGGTCGGGACCCGCTGAAATGAAAACACCCCCGCGAAGATGCATTCGCGGGGGTGTGGAAATCTCGTTTTTATCCGCAGCCTGAAAGGAAGGGGAAGAACACGCACCAGCGGAAAGTTGCGTCCACCCACCAGAAAAAGGCGCCGCAGGCACACACGAACAACAGCGCGCCGACGATCACCACGATCGGCAATGGGCTCTTCGCCGCCGGCTGTGCGGGGCCGGCCGCCACCTGCCCGGAATAGGACTGGGCCGGGGGAGGAGAGGCAACAGGCGCAGGTGGAGCGGCTGCACGGGCGGGCTTCCGCGCGGAAGCCATGGTAGCACCGGGATCCGCGTTGACTGCATCGTACATTAATACGATCTGCTCGCCAAATGAAACCACGTCCCCGGCCTTGAGCACATAGGGTCCGGCCAGGCGCTGCCCGTTGACAAATGTGCCGTTGGTCGAACCCACGTCCTCGATCACATACTTACCTCCCTGAAAGGTAAGCCGGGCGTGACGGCGGGACATTTCCGCATCATTGATCGGGACGTTATTCGACGCATCCCGCCCGACCATGATCTGATCCCCCTCCAGCGGGTACACCGTTCCCGGGGTCGGACCCGAGCGCATCACAAGTTGAAACTGACCAGCCATGATTGCCTCCGCATAAAATCAATTGAACTATTGACTGCTTACCGAATAAATATCCAAACCTGCCAAAGCGCCGCGAAAAAATCGAATGGCTCGGTTTTGAACGCGGCACTTCGTAGTGTACAGGTTTAGGGGAAAAAAGTCAACGGACGTGTGCGTTTTCGCGAGCGACCCATAAGTAGGATGTTAAATAGCGGAAATCAACCCTTGACAGGATTAACTATACATTGTATATATACAGTGTATAGTTAATGGAGAGCCAATATGGTTAGACCCACCCGAAAAGCCCAGCATGCCGATTTGGGCCAAGCGATCAAGGACACCGCCTGGAAACAGATCGCGGAAGAAGGCGCACCTGCCCTCTCCCTGCGAGCCATCGGACGCTCCCTGAAGATCACCGCGCCGGCCATTTACAACTATTTCCCTTCGCGCGATGAGCTGGTAACAGCCTTGATCATAGACGCGTATAACTCGTTCGGGGATTCACAACTGGCGGCCCGCAATGCCCTGCCTGAAGCGGACCTGGTCGGTCGGCTGCGCGCCATTGGACTCGCTTACCGTCAATGGGCGTTTACCCATCCCCAGCGCTATCAACTGATCTTCGGCGCGCCCATCCCGGGCTACAGCGCGCCGCTGATGGAAGTCCTGCCTTCGGCGGCGCGTTCGTTGAGCGCGCTCGTCAGCGTGGTGGAGGCAATTCGAAACGCGGGCAGGCTGAAGGCGGATGGATTCCCGCAGGTCATGCCCGGACGCGAGGCTGAGTTCGCCGTCTGGAAAAACTACGGAGGCGAAGCGGACATTTTATCGCTGGCAGTCGCCATGATCATCTGGAGCCGCGTGCATGGCCTGGTCTCGCTCGAGATCGCAGGCTGTATGCCACCTTTCGGTGCACAGGGCGATGCGCTCTATCATTATGAACTCGACACGATTCGAAAACAATTAGTCAAGGAGTAAAACATGGCGAAGATCTTCAACGGCTGCTACACGGCCAAAACTGATGCACCTTTTGTGGTCTTTCTGATCGGTATGCGCATCAATCAATGGTGGCGCTTCGATAAGTGGGTACCCGTTTCCGCTGCAATGGGTCCGATGCTGCAGACCCTCTTCACCCATCCCGAAAAAGGTTTTCTGCATGCTGAGTTCTACTTAAATTTCAGCGGGCCGGTGCTGATCCAATATTGGCGCTCATTCGAAGATCTGGAGAAATTTGCCCGTCAAGCTTCCGAACCGCACCTCGGACCGTGGAAGAAATTCAACCAGGCGATCGGCGCGGATGGCATTGTGGGCATCTGGCACGAAACCTATCAGGTGAATCCGGATCAATATGAGTGCGTCTATGGCAACATGCCGCTCTTTGGATTGGCTGCAGCGACTGAAAACGTCCAGGCCACCAGCCGCCGTGAAACGGCTCGCATGAGGCTCTCGGCGAATCAGGAATCTAGCTGAACAAAAAAGATTTAGCCACTGATTTCACGGATTACACGAATTTACCATGCTCTGTCCGGGTCTCTGACCCGGACATCAATAGAATGAATACGCTCGGGTCGCAGACCCTCGCGAGCTGAGTTTGTGGTGATTAATTTATTTGAAATTCGAACACTTCGCCGAAGGTAGCAGTCACTGCTTGCTTCACCCGATCCATGGACGGCACAGGCGAGAGCAGGTCCGCCAGGCTGACGGTCGGGGAGTTGGCCAGCCCACAGGCCAGGATTCCATCCCAGTAGGACATATCCGGATCGACGTTCAAAGCGAAGCCGTGCCGGGAGATCCCTTGCGCGTCCACCTTCACGCCGATCGCCGCGATCTTGGCCGGTTTGATCCGATCCTCCGGTTTGCAGCGTGGACAGCGCGATTGCACATCCGCTTGCACCCACACCCCGGTCAAGCCCGGGATCTGGCCTGAGACCAGCCCCAGGTCCGCGAGCGCGCCGATGAGCGTTTTCTCCAGTTTGCGAACATACCCGACATAATCCGCCTGAAGGATATGGCTGTGCGCGTCCACTTTTCCAAGCGGCAGCAACGGATAGCCCACCAGTTGCCCGGGTCCATGATACGTCACGTCTCCCCCGCGATCCACCCAATGAACCGCCACGCCGCGCTCGCGCAGCTTCTGTTCGCCCCACAACAAATTCTCCGCGTGGCCACGGGATCCGAAGGTGTAAACGTGCGGATGCTCGAGTACCAGCAGGGTCGGCCCGCGCTCGCCGCGCGCGATCTCGCCTGCGTATTGTTCCTGTAATTTCCAGGCAGCTTCGTATTCGATTCGTCCGAGGTCAAGGATATTTACGATTGACGATTGACGATTGACGATTGACGGTTGTTGATTTACGTTTTCCATATTTAACTCAAGCAGCAAACACCCGGCGGTAGAGGTCTGATTCCAGCAAGCTATGCGGATCGCAGCGTCTTTTGAGTTTCTTGAATTTGGCGATCGCGTCCGGTCCCAGGAATTTACGCGCAGTTTCGGGAGAGGTATCGCTGTTCTTCGCAAAATAAAATCGGCCGCCGGCCTGCACCACGATCCGGTCAAATTCCTGAAGCATGGCGCGCAGAGGCGACCGGTTTCGATTAGTGACTTTGAAATCCAGCGCCAGCGAGAAACCGTCCACGGCGTGGCTGAGCAGGAACTTATCGGGGCGGTGCCGCTTGGTCACACCCAGATAGGGTGGCAGAGCGCGTTTTTTTGCCAGGACCAGCATCTCGGTCCAGGCCTGGTGCGCTTTACCCTTCGGCAGAAAAGATTGATACTGGATGAGTCCGCCGCGTCCATACGAGCGCTCCCAATTCGGGATGTAGTCCAGCAAAAAGTGGAAGGCGGCATGCGGCTGTCGGAATGTGTGACGGTGCAGGGAAGTAAGGTACTTGCCCGTATTGACCGCCCATGCGCCGGGATTATTCATGAAGGGGGTCATGAAATAATGCAGCAGGCTCTTGGGCATCACGCCGAACAGACGGCTTGGCAGATCCTGAAAGGCGAGCTGCATCGTCTTCTGCGCTTGAGGATCCTGGCCGGCATGCAAATAATTCGCAGCATGGATCTGGCTGTGACCGATGTTGATCGCATCCAGCCAGCCTACGATGTAATCATAATTGGGCGCATGCTCTTCAAGATCGCGCAAATGCTTTTCAAGGGTGGGCGTGGACCAGGCGTCCACTTCGAGCAGACCGGATTGCATTTTTTTCATTTGCAGCGTGATCGAGGTAAAGATGCCGAGCATGCCCAGTCCGCTGATGAACGCATGGAACAGGTCCGCATTTTTCTTCGGCGTACACGTGATCTGCGCGCCGGTGGGCAGGAGCGCGCTGAACTCAAGCACGTGTTCGCCGATCGGGCCCATGCGAAAATTGTTCTTGCCATGGATATTCGCGCTCAGGCAGCCGCCCAGCGTGGTGAACATCGTGCCGGAGACGACCGGCGGCCACCAGCCGTCCGGTAGGACACGCTGCCACAATTGTTGCAGGGTGACGCCGGGCTCGCATCGCACCAGACCCGAGGCCGGGTGCCATTCGAGCACGCGATTCAATCCGGAGAGATCCAACACGATCCCGCCGCCATTGAGAGAGGCGTCGTTATAACTGCGACCCGCGCCGCGCGCGGTGACGGTTAATCCCGTCTGCCTGGCAAGTTGAAATATTTCGGTAATTTCTTGTGTGGTTTTGGGCCGGAGCCGGTATGCCGGGGCTTTGAGGGAATGGCCAAAATTTTCAAGTTGGGTGAACGTGTTGTCGAGGGTCAGGGACATAAATTTTCAAACTAAAAACTCATCCGTCGGAAGATGACCGAGGGGACATGCTGGATGACAAGCATGATCCAGCGCCAGATGGAAGGAGTGTAGATCATCTGCTTGCGTTTGCGCATCGCTTTCCAGATATCGTCGGCGGCTTTTTCTGCGGTGATCTTCATAGGCGTCTTGCCCTGCGCCGCCTTGAGCATCCCGGTCTCCACGAAGCCCGGTTTCACCGTCAGCACATTCACCCCATGTCGGGTAAGTCGGTTTCGCAGGGCTTCCAGGTATGTACTCAGTCCCGCTTTGGAGGTGTTATAACCCGGGTTGCCCACCCGGCCGCGATCGCCTGCCACCGAAGAAATACCCACGATCTGCCCGGCTTTGGCGCTCTGAAACATGGCAGCCACGGGGTTAAGCCAGGCGATCGCGCCGATCAGGTTGACCTCGATCATCTCGCGATCTTTTTCAAAATCATAATTTTCACGTCCGGGGGGATAATTCACGCCGGAAACGAATACCACCAGGTCCAATCCACCCAGATCGACGATGATCTTCCTTAACAGATCCGGGATGGTTTTATAGTCCGTCACATCGTGAACGTATTGCAGGGCGCGCGTCTCCCCCGCTGCCAGATTTATTTCGTCGGATATTTTTTTTAGCTGGGCTTTACGTCGCGCCAGCAGCCCTAAGGTGTATCCTTCTTTCGCAAGCCGGCGGGCCAGCGCAGCGCCGATCCCGCTGGAGGCGCCAATGACGAGCCCGCGTCGGCGAGGGTGAAGCGGTGTAGCGGGCGGTACTGTCCGGGACGCATCGGGCACATCATTCTCCATCAGGATAGGATTTTTCATCATTCTAACACACTACCTGAAGAGCCTTAACGCGCTTATAATTGCCGGGAAATTTATCCAATCGAGATCCAAAGAGCTTATCACCGCGGAATATCCGATTCTCAGGCTCCCGATTGTATAGACTATGAAAAATACCGGGAATCGGGCGGAAGTTCTTAACGAAGCCAGACGGATCGTTCTGGAAGATGGGGCCTTGTCTACTTCAGAACGCAAAGATCTGCTCCAGTATATTTCTTCAATGGAAGAAGCCACGCAGCCTCTGAGTGCCATTAAACAGCAGCCGGGGGATGCATATTTGTCCGGCAGCCCATCTGCCGGACATGCTCTGCTGATGCTGCTCAAACAGCAAGCCGACGAACTGGACGCTCTGAAGAAGCTGAGCCTCAACCTCACGTCCAGCCTTGATCTGCGAACGGTGCTGGATGCGGTGGTCACAGAGGCGATGCGCCTGGTTAAAAATGCGCGCACCGCACATATTTTTCTTTATATCGACGAAAAACTTGAATTCGGCGCGGCGCTGGATGCCAATGGCGTGCGTAATAAACCCATGGCCACCCCGCGCAAAGATGGTCTGACATATACCGTTGCGCGCGAGGGCGAGACGATTGTGGTCGAGAACATGAAGGAACACCCTCTTTTTAAAGACTCGAACTGGGAATGGGACGGTTCCATCATTGGAATTCCACTGAAAATAAAAAATACCGTCGTGGGCGTGATGAACCTCTCTCGATCGTCGGTGGGCGGTTTCAGCCGTTCTGAATTGCGCCTGCTCGGCCTGCTGGCGGATCAGGCAGCAGTGGCGATCTCCAATGCCAGCTTGCATTTGCTGGTCAGCAAGCAGGCGTATAGCGATACGTTGACCAATCTCCCCAACCGGCGCGCGTTAGACGAGCGCCTCGAACAGGAAGTCCTTTCAGCCCGGCGAACCGGTTTTCCATTCGCGGTCGTAATGATGGACCTGGACGGCTTCAAGGGGATCAATGACAGCTATGGCCATGGGTTCGGCGACCAGGTCTTGCGCTCCTTGTTTAATTTTCTGGCCACGGGCCTGCGCTCGTCCGATTTTTTAGCCCGCTACGGCGGCGATGAATTGACCTTGATCCTCAGCCAGACCGATCTGCCACCTGCCCGCCTGGTGACCGAGAAGATCCTTGAAAAGCTGCAACACTTTAAGAACCCGGTGGATGGCGGTCCCGAGATCAACCTCGGGCTTTCAGGCGGCATCGCGTTATATCCCGTGCATGCCATGAGCGGTCCGGATCTCTTGCGCGCCGCCGACGAAGCGCTGTACCGCGCTAAAAAATCCCAACGCGGCGGCTTCGTGGTAGCGCGCGGGTTTACAGGGCCGCTGCCTCAAGATCAGCACGGCACCACTGATTGACCTTGGGTTATTTTGATTTAAACTTGAAACAGTTCAGGGAAAAGCGGAGGCCCACGGCCTCTCTTTTGTTTGCGATCGTCACGATCGTGAGCGCCTTCCACCAGGTTTATCAAGGAGCAGCAGCATGTCCCATAAAGTTAAACTTATCCTGAATCCGATGGCGGATATGGGGCATGCCTGGCAGGTGGCGCGTGACCTGCGGCCGATCATATAGGTGGGGAGGACATCCACCGCGACT
>CAYUUJ010000038.1:0-9557 GCA_964447845.1 uncultured Anaerolineaceae bacterium | reverse complement strand
AGTTCGCCGAAGGAACATTTGCGATCGCAAGATTGTTGGCTGAGTCCGATGCCACGACCGTGATCGGTGGAGGAGATAGCGCCAGCGCGGTCAAGCAAGCGGGCGTGGCCGATAAAATGACCCATATTTCCACGGGCGGAGGCGCGTCGCTGGAGTTTTTAGAGGGCAAAATACTTCCCGGGGTAGCCGCTTTACTGGACAAGTAAACACTATTAAATCAAAGGATTGGAAACTATGGAAGAACAAGCCTCAATTCCCGCATCAAAACCAAAATCGAACAGGACCTGGCTGATCGTCGGAGCTGTTTTGCTGGTCTGCTGCTGCCTCACTGTAGTCGCGGCCGTGCTTGCATGGCCGACCATCACGAGTTTGCTTGGATCCGGAGCCGGATTGTATTCCGGAAGGGCGGACGCGGTGCTTAAGCAGGATGTGCTGACTGTGATCGCGAATTACGAATCATCCCAAAATGGCTGCTCGGAGGTAACTCTGCTCACGGGCCAGGATGCTCCAGACTCCGGGCAAACCAGCGACGGCTCGTGGACGGAGCTATGGCAGATATTGGCCTGTGATGCATCGCACCTTTATCAGATCACATTTGTCCCCTCGCCCCAGGGTGGAACGGACTTCACAGTCACGCCGCTGGATCAGTGATTCTCCAGAGAATAGTAATCAGTTTTTAAAATCTCCAGCAGGGCAGGCGGACACTCGCCCGCCCTGTCTTATTGTGCGCTGGTTATACGTGGCGTCGCAAATGTCAAGTAAAATAGGGGCACTGTGCTTGTAATCAGAGGTATCCATGTCATTTAACGTCGGTGAATCAGTCGGTCCCTATCGCATTATCGAACAGTTGGGCCAGGGCGGTATGGCCACGGTCTATAAGGCCTACCACGCTTCGCTGGACCGCTATGTTGCGATCAAGGTGCTGCACCCGGCTTTCAACGAGGACCAGAGTTTCGAGGCCCGTTTTCAACGCGAAGCGCGTGTGGTTGCAAAGCTGGAACATTCCCATATCGTACCGGTCTACGATTATGCCGAGCAGGATCACCGCCCTTATCTGGTGATGAAATTCATTGAAGGGGAAACCCTGAAAGCCAGGCTGGCGCGCGGCCCGTTGAGCGCCGACGAGATCAACAAGGTGGTGGATACGATCGGCCCGGCGCTGGCTTATGCTCACAGGCAGGGCATCTTACACCGCGATATCAAGCCCTCCAATGTGTTGATCGGTATGGATGGAGAAATGTACCTGGCCGATTTCGGGCTGGCGCGTATTGCGCAAGCAGGCGAGTCTACCTTGTCGTCAGACTCGATCATGGGCACACCTCAGTACATTTCACCCGAGCAGGCGATGGGCAAGAAGGATCTCAACGAAGGCACGGACATTTATTCCTATGGGGTCATGCTGTATGAACTGGTTGTAGGACAGGTGCCCTTCAATGCGGATACGCCTTTCTCGATCATTCATGACCATATTTACTCACCACTCCCAATGCCGCGGGATATCAATCCGAAAGTGCCGGAATCGGTTCAAAAAGTGCTCTTGAAGGCATTATCGAAAGAACCGGCCGACCGGTATAAGACCGTCACGGAATTGATCAAAGCCTTTAAGGAAGCCTGGGCCGTGGCAGGCGTCCCAATGCAAGGGACGGCGATCACACTGCCGAAGACACTTGGAAAGCCCGAACCGCAAAATGCCGTGGCAGCGGAACCAGCCGGTAGAACGGTCGCCGCAAAAAAAGTCGAAGAGAAGTCGAGCGAAGCGAGATCCGGCGCTGCGGGACGTTCGCCCTGGATGTATATTGCCGGCGCGGTGGTCCTGCTGCTTTGTTGCGGAGTCGGATTTACAGTCTGGCGCAGTGGTCGCTTTACTTTACCCTTTGGACCCGTGGCGACGAGTACATCTGGTTCAGCGACCCTTATATCTCGTCCGGAAGATACCTCCACGCCGTCCGGTGCAACTCCTGTCCAGATCACGCCCACTGCGCTTTCACCTGAGATCGCAGCCGCGTTATTGAAAGTCCAGCAGAATCCAAACGACCCGGACGCGCACCTGGCGCTCTCCCTGGCATATTTGAATGCGCGTCTCCAGCGCGAATCACTTGAGTCGCTTAATCAAGCTGCAAATTTAGCCGGTCAGGACCGACCGTTCTTCTTAAGAGCCGCCTTGGAATTTTCTAGTCGTGAGGCCTGGATCCCGGCCGCGGCCATGTACCTGCGTGCGATCCGTACTTTCGGCCCGAACGATACCGTCCCGGCTGAAATCATTGAAGACTTCCACGAGGCCGTGTATAAGGCTGCTGAAAAGGAAGAGCTTCCCCTGTATCTGCCCTTCGATTCCATTGAACGGACCGAGCAGCCGCTTGGCCTGGTGGCGCGCGGTCGCTGGGCGTTGTTCAATGGCGAGCTGCAGGATGCACGCTTTGTCCTCAATCAAGTCAAGCGGCTAAAACCGAATTATCCGGAAGCGACATTGCTGGAGGCCGAGATCAATATGAAGGAACAACGGTTCGCAGAGGCCCGGCAGTTGTTGACCATTTTGAGCGCCGACCTCAGCAATCCGGATTGGATCCGGGTACTGGCCGAAAAATTACTCAATCAGATCCCACAATAAAACATGAGAATTCCTTTTGTTGCAGGAAATTGGAAAATGAATCAGACTGTCGCGCACGCGCGCGAGCTGGTCTTCGAGATGAATGCCAGGCTGCGCGAGCTGGCCGGCGTGGAAAAAGTGATCTGCCCGCCCTATACCGCGCTGTTGCCGGTCTCTGCATTGCTGGAGGGCACGGATATTGGACTGGGCGCGCAGAATATGCATTGGGAGGAAAAAGGCGCCTTTACGGGGGAGATCTCTCCACGCATGGTGAGAGAGTTATGCAATTATGTGA
This sequence comes from uncultured Anaerolineaceae bacterium, assembly GCA_964447845.1. GTDB lineage: Bacteria > Chloroflexota > Anaerolineae > Anaerolineales > Villigracilaceae > DASXQN01. Next base: position 6,675 of record CAYUUJ010000038.1, on the reverse strand, counting down.
TCCTCGGCCATTCCGAACGCCGGGCGCTATTTGGTGAGACCGATCAAAATGTTAATCGAAAGGTCCAGGCTGCGAACGCCTTCGACTTGACGCCCATCGTCTGTGTCGGAGAGTCTCTCGAACAGTACGAGTCCGGCCAGACCGGTGAAGTTGTCCGTCGTCAAATCAGCCTCGGGCTGGTGGACGTGGTTGCCGACTTCGCGCCGCGCATGGTCATCGCCTATGAACCTGTCTGGGCGATCGGCACCGGGAAAGCCTCGAGCGGTGAGAATGCCAATCGCGTGGTTTCGGACATGATCCGTCCCGCGTTGGCTGATCTGTTCGGGCAGGATGCTGCGCAGGCCATTCGTGTGTTGTATGGCGGATCGGTGACTGCCTCGAATGCGGCTGAGTTCTTCGATCAAGCAGAGATCGACGGTGCACTCGTGGGCGGGGCGAGCCTGAAAGTGGACGAGTTCATTGCCATCACCCAGGCCGCGGGTCGAACTTAATTCCTGATCGTGTTTTCATCCTTCGACGGTTTGTTTTGGTTTGTAATGGTAGTCCTGCCGCTGGTATTCCTCCAGCGGCTTTTGCATCGCGAGATCCAGGCTGTGTTTTTGATCATCACGCGCAACCCGGGTTTGACCGTGGGGCTGTTTTCGATCCTGTTTTTCCCCGGTGTGTTACTGCACGAGTTTAGTCATTTCGTGGTGGCGAAGTTATTGGGTGTTCGAACGGGAGGTTTCTCGATCTTCCCGCAATCTACTCCGGAGGGGCGCTTACAACTCGGTTACGTGGAGACCGCCCACACCGATCTGGCGCGGGATGCCCTGATCGGAGCCGCGCCATTGGTGACAGGCGGGCTGTTCGTGGCGTACGCCGCGCTCTACCACTTACACCTCAACACCCTGTGGGAGACATTCAGCAACGGACAACTGGATCTCTTCTGGCAGGGAATCGCCGTCCTGCCACAGGTGCGGGATTTCCCACTCTGGTTCTACCTGACCTTTGCGGTCAGCAGCACCATGCTGCCGTCCGATTCAGACAGATATGCCTGGCTGCCTTTGGGTTTGTTGATCGGAGTATTGGTCGCGCTGGCTGCGATGGCGGGTGCAGGACCGTGGATGCTTACGCATCTTGCTCCATTTTTGAATGAATTCCTGCGAGCGGTCGCGATCGTGATGGGACTAAGCGCCGTCGTGCATGTGATCTTTATTCTGCCGATTTTTCTAAGTCATCGTTTGTTGACGCAATTGACAGGTGTGGATATCCGTTAAGGCTTGGCGCAGACCCTCAACCCTACTTTATTTCCGATTTTCTCCAGCGTGTTATCAACATTTTCATACAGATGCGCACACGGCTATCGGCATCTGCAATAGCCCAGGCGGATCGGATGGCCGGCATGGTTTCCTCATCCAGCCCATTAAAATCCTCCCACTCCTCGGTAATATATTCCTGCATTTCGTTAGGCGTGTCCCAGTAATAGAATAACGGAAAGAACTCGCCTTGCTCGCGTATAAACCGCCCTTCGCCGGCTGCCTGTTCCATGGCGCGTTCCGCGGCTCGATCGCTGGAAATGGCATTCTCAAGATCGAGCAAACGCCCGACCTGAAGCGTCTCGCGCGCCGATGAAACTTCTATCGGCCAGCGGTCATCGTATGGACGCAGGTCGATCAAAATACCATTTGGTGCCAGCACCCGATGGATCTCTCGCAGGGCATGGACCATGCCCTCATGAGTGATGCATCAGAGCGACCAGGCCAACAGGGCAATATCGAATTTTTCCTTGTGAAAGGGGAGATTTAATGAATCTGCGCGAAGGAATGAAGTTGTATTTCTCAGGTCGGAGGGGCAGTCGATGTAAGCCACGCGCAGGTCTTGAGCGTCCAGGTCCAGGGCAGTAACGCTGCGCGCTGTCTGTGCATATTTCCAGGTCAGCCGGCCGTCGCCGCAACCTATTTCCAGGATGCGCTTGCTGGTGAAGTCGACGTATTTATGAAGGTGCTTTCTTTCGTTCCCCTCAGGGTCCTTCTGCACTGTCATTAATTTGTATTTTTCACGAACTTCACGGATTCGTTTACCAATTCCTTCAATACCTGCTTATCGACGTCCGCTAATTTCTGGATGTATAAACAGACTTTGCCGGTGGAATGTTTTCCCAGTTTCTTTAGCAAAGCGGTCTGTTTCTCGAACCCAACCAGGATATAAAGCGTGATATACGACTTGCGAGGTGAAAACGCGGTCAGCATCCAGTCGATTTCGCGGCCGCTTTCGTATTTGAGAGGCTTGCTCCCAAAACCGATGATGCTGCTCCCCCACATCTTTGGTTCAGCTTTTGTGGCTTGTTTCATGATCTTTACGATCTCGTAACAATCCTTGCGGGTTTCTTCATCTTTTATTTTGTTCAAAAAACCTTCGACGCTTGCCTTGGTCTTTTTAGTTTTCAGCTCTGCCATGTGGATCTCCTATGATATTTAACCAGTCCCGAATTGACGGTCCCCTGCATCACCCAAACCCGGTACGATATATCCTTTTTCATTCAGGTGATCGTCGATCGCACCCAGGTGGATCGGAATGTCCGGATGATTGTCCTGCATCACCTTGATGCCCTCGGGTGCGCCGATGATGCCGACGAATTTGATCTTTTTGACACCCCATTGTTTTAGCACATCTGCTGTTGCAGTGGCTGAGCCGCCGGTGGCGAGCATCGGGTCCAGGATCAAGCACACCGAAACGGTTGGTTCAACGGGCAGTTTGTTGTAATACTGCACAGGCTTGAGGGTCTCTTCATCCCGGTATAAACCGATGTGCCAGACCTCGGCGCTGGGCATCAAATCCCAAATGCCCTCCACCATTCCCAACCCAGCCCGCAGGATCGGCACCAGGCCGATCTTTTCCTGAAGCAGCGCCCCGTTAAGAGGCGCGAGCGGGGTTTCGATCGGAAAGGGAGCCAATTGCAGGTCCGCGGTGGCCTCGTAAGCCAGAAGCCCGGCAATCTCGCGGATCAACTCCCGGAATTTTTTGGGTTCGGTGGTTTTATCGCGCAAGCGCGTCAACTTGTGAGCAACCAGCGGGTGAGGGGATGCGAACACGTTTGACATGATGGCCTCCGGATGAATAAATATGTCAACAATTTCTTACCACAAAGACACGAGGGCTCTAAGACACAAAAAGAAAAAAAACTTCGTGACTTTGTGTCTTTGTGACTTCGTGGTGAATCCCCGGGTTGGCTCTTACGGTTTCTTGATCACCGCTTCGCGTTCCGGTCCGTTCGCCACCCAGCCGACTTTGACCCCGGATAATTTCTCGACTGTTTCCACATACGAGCGTGCGCGTGCCGGCAACTTCGCGTACTTTCGAATGCCCCGGATATCTTCATGCCAGCCCCGCATGGTTTTATAGATCGGTTTGACCCGATCCAGTTGATAGGCATCCAGGTCATGATAATGGACACGCCGGCCTTCGAATTCGTAGCCTGTGCAAACCTGGATCTCCTCGAACTCGCTGAGAATATCCAGTTTAGTGAGGAACAATCGATCAATGCCATTCAGCTGGACTGCGAAGCGTGTCAACTCGGCGTCAAACCAGCCGCCGCGGCGGATCCGACCGGTGGTCGCGGCTACTTCGCTCAGCGCATTCGCTGCGTGCGCGTCGTCTTTGATCTCGGTGGGCATGGGCCCCGAGCCGACGCGGGTGGTATAGGCTTTGGTCACGCCGATCACCCGGCTGATAGCCCGCGGCGGGATCCCCAGGCCGGCGGTTGCAGCCGAAGCGAGCGTGGTGGAACCGGTCACGAACGGATAGGTCCCCCAGTCTGGGTCCAGGCTCGTTCCCATGGCTTGTTCGAGAAGGAACTTTTTTCCGGTCTTCAAGCCGTCCTGGACTATGGGAAAGAGTTCTGCAATAAAAGGTTTGATGGCCGCGTAATATCCCCGATAATCCTCGTAGATCCTCCCGAAATCCAGCGCGCTCCCGCCGAGGGCTGTGATTATTTTGTTTTTGATCTCCAACTGGACATGCAATTTTTCGGCAAAGGTCTCGATATCCGTAAAATCGCTCCAGCGAATGCCGTTGTAGCTGAGCTTGTCCGCGTAGACGGGTCCGATGCCGCGGCGGGTGGTCCCGGTGGCGCCTTCGCCTTTGGCTTCCTCATACAGGCCGTCCATGATCTTGTGATAAGGCAGGATGATGTGCACGCGGGGCGATATCAGCAGCCTTTTATCAAGGCGGATGCCTGCCTCACGCAGCGCGTTCATCTCCTCGATCAGCACCGCCGGATCCATCACCACCCCGCCGCCGATCAGGCATTTGACCTGGGGGTAAAACACGCCGGACGGCACTAGGTGGATCTTAAAGGTCCCATGCTCATTGACGATCGTATGGCCGGCGTTGTTTCCGCCATTGAAACGGGCGACGTAATCAAAATCACCCGCAAAGGTATCAATGGCCTTCCCTTTGCCTTCGTCCCCCCATTGTGTTCCGAGAATTATCGTGACGGACATCCTGCATCTCTCCAGAGTATGATTTGGTTATTATAGTCGTGAAGATAGTTTTAGACTACATTCTGATCGAATGAACTACCGCTCCTAACAGCAGGTATTGACGAAACACAAACAGCAGCAAAGGATATCGCCTTTGTGTTCCTGGTGGCTGATCTCTTAAGCTCCAGCCACTGAAGCGAGCCCATGTTTTCTTTGTGTATAATCAACCCATGGCCAACTCGCGTCCGAAGCCTCTTGACCCCGAATCCAAACCCGATGACCGCGTCGACCATGCGCTGCGTCCGCAGAAAATGGCCGACCTGATCGGCCAGGACCAGGTCAAGGAGAATCTCTCCATCCTGATCGCGGCGGCCCGTCAGCGGGGAGAAGCGCTCGATCACGTTCTGTTTTATGGTCCGCCCGGTCTAGGCAAGACAACCCTCGCGCATGTGGTGGCCAATGAAATGGGAGTCAACGTCAAAGTAACCTCCGGTCCTGCCATCGAGCGCGCCGGTGATCTGGCTGCCATTCTCACGAATCTGCGCGCCGGCGATGTGCTTTTCATCGACGAAGTCCATCGTCTGGGACGCGCCATCGAAGAAGTGTTGTATCCAGCCATGGAAGATTTCGCCCTGGACATTGTGATCGGCAAAGGCCCTTCGGCGCGTTCGATCCGTTTGAAACTGCCGCGCTTTACGATCGTAGGCGCCACCACTAGGCTGGCTCTCGTTACCGCGCCACTCCGGGCACGCTTCGGTGCGGTCTATCGTCTGGATTACTATGAACTCCCAGCCATGCAGGCCATCGTCAGGCGTGCGGCAGGTATGTTACAGGTCGAGGTGGGGGAGGATGGGATCGAAGAGATCGCCCGTCGTGCACGCGGCACGCCGCGCGTTGCCCTGCGGCTTCTCAGACGGGTGCGTGATTACGCCCAGGTTCGTGCGAACGGTTCGGTCACGCGCCAGGTCGCCCAGCAAGCCCTGGATTTGTTACAAGTAGACCCGCTCGGTTTGGACGATGTGGACCGACGCGTGTTAAGGACGATCATCGAAAAGTATGGCGGCGGACCAGTAGGCTTGAACACGATCGCGGCCTCGATCAGTGAGGAGCAGGATACGATCATGGATGTGGTCGAGCCATATCTCCTGCAGCTCGGCTTTCTCGATCGCACCCCGCAAGGCCGCGTAGCGACCAAGCCCGCGTATGAGCATTTGGGGCTGGAATATACCGAAGAGGGGCAGCAGCGATTGTTGTAGGGGCGGGGCTTGTCCCCGCCCATTCAGGGCGACCACAAGGGTCGCCCCTACCGAGGCTCAAATGGATAATATCAGTCGTTATCTGGTGCTCGGTGGATTGATCCTGATCGTACTCGGTGGTCTTTTTTGGCTGGGCAGCCGGTTTGGTATCCCACTGGGCCGCCTGCCCGGAGACATCCGCATCGAAGGGGGAGGTGGGACATTCTATTTTCCACTGGCGACATCGATTTTGATTTCTGTGGTGCTGACAGTCGTGCTGAATCTCATTGCAAGATTCTGGACTAAGTAGAAACGCGGTTTTGTAGTAGCGACTTTAGTCGCTGTTCTCGTAAATGGCTAAAGCCAATATTGCAATATTCATTTTCCAAGGGGGGTTATTAAAAACATGCCATACGAATATAGGAAGTTATCCTTGGAAGAGCGCCGGGAAATTGTAGGGCTTAGAAGGCAGCAAGGTTATCCGCTCCATTCACCGCCGCATCCAGTTCGAGAAGCTGGTACTTATTTGATTACCGCTGCTAACTTTGAGCATGCACCAATTATGACTCTATCCGAAAGACGCACTGAATTCCAGGAAATTTTACACAAGGGGTTTCGAGAAATCCGTGCGGAGATCATCGGTTGGATGGTATTGCCAAATCATTATCATATTCTTGCGAGTGTCGAATCGCTCCGTCAAATATCAGACGTTATTAAGTATATTCACGGCTCGACATCGCGCGAATGGAATTTGCTAGATAACCTAACAAGCAGGAGAAAAGTCTGCTATCGTTTCTCAGATAGGCTGATGCGCGATGAAAGCCATTTAAACCAAACTTTGAACTATATTCACCACAATCCGATCAAACATGGCTATATAACAACCTTTTATGATTGGCCATGGTCAAGTTTGGCTCTGTATACAGAAGAAAAGGGGAAAGAATGGTTGAGCGAAATTTGGGAAAGGTACACGCCCC
>CAYUUJ010000037.1:0-9603 GCA_964447845.1 uncultured Anaerolineaceae bacterium | reverse complement strand
GGCAGCACGCGCGGGATGTTCTCGATGAAGCCGCCACCCGTCAAGTGCGCGAGCGCTTTGATGCTGGTGCGCAATGGATAAAGGATGGAAAGATAAGAACGATGTGGGGCTAGCAAGGCGTCGGCGAGAGGTATTCCCAATTCAGGAAAAGTCATATCGAGCGCAGTGTCGGCAAAGACCTTGCGGATCAACGAATACCCGTTCGTATGCGGTCCACTGGAGGTTAAGCCGATCAATATATCTCCCGCTCTGATATCCGGGCGAGGCAGGATCTCATCCCGTTCCAGGACACCGACGATCGTACCTGCCACGTCAAATTCATACGGCTGGTACACTCCCGGCATCTCGGCTGTTTCGCCGCCCAGCAGGGCCATGTTCGCTTCTTTACAGGCTTCTGCAATTCCAGTCACTACTTCGGCGGTGACTTCAGGTGTTAGTTTGGAGGTGGCGAAATAGTCCATGAAAAAAAGCGGGCGCGCACCTTGCACGAGGATGTCGTTGATGCAGTGGTTGACAATGTCGTGCCCAATGCCGCGATAACGTCCCGCGGCGGCCGCCAGCTTGACCTTGGTGCCGACGCCGTCGGTGGAGGCCACCAATACGGGCGACTTCATACCTTTCAAAACCGAGGCCTCGTACAGTCCCCCGAAAGACCCGATGCCGGAAAGCACCGCGGAATTGTAGGTGGATTTGACTGCGTCCTTCATCAAGTCCATGGCGCGGTTCCCCGCGTCGATATCCACGCCGGCCGCGGTGTATGCGTTATCAACGGACTTTGAAGCGGACAAGCGGACAGAAACGGACTGATCAATAGGATTTGCTGCCACAACTGAAAAGTGAATCGGTTGTTTAGACTCTTCTGAATTGATTTGTGGCAGAGTCACACCAGGTGGCGTCCAGATGCAACGATACAAGTATTGTTGCCATTCCTGCACACGACGGGGCGGCAGAATACGCTTGAACTCCAGGGAAGCAGATCCAAAGTTATAGAGCATACCCACGGGAGCACCAGTGGCAACTAGATAAGTCAACACTTGGCCTATGTCCGCATTCGTGAGATCGTGGTCGAAAGCTTTACATTCCACAACTACAAGCTCCTCGATCCACAGATCCAGGAAGAGATATCCTGCCAGATTTTCCCCGATCCAGACTTCAACTCGTTTTTCGGCCTCCACCTGAAATCCAGCTTCGCGACAAACTTGTGCCAGCCTGCGTTTATAAAACTTCTCAGGGTGGCCGGATTTCAATTCATGGCAAACCTTCATTGCCAAACCATTGATTTTATAAGTCAACTCATCCAGAGGTGTCTTTACAAGTCCGAGGTTAGATTTTGCCATGTAGAGCTCCCCCAAATTCGTTGTCCGTTTGATTCCGTTTGTCCGTTTGAACGTCCGTTGACGACCGATGCCCGATATCGCGCCGGTAATGCATGTCGTCAAACCTGATCGTTTCGATCCGGGTGTATGCGGTTTGCAAAGCCTGGCGGATTGTTTCGCCGATGCCCGTCACACACAGCACACGTCCGCCAGTCGTGACCACCTTTTCGTTTTGAAATTTCGTGCCGGCATGGAACACAAAAGCGTTTTCCTGCCCGTTCTCCAAACCTTGAATGGCAATCCCGGTATCATACTTTCCGGGATAACCACCGGAAGCCAGCACGACACACGCTGCGGCTCCTGGATTCCAATGAATATCCAGGTCAGCCAGGCGGCCTTCGACGCAGGCCATGGCAATTTCCAGCAGGTCGCTCTCGAGCATGGGCAGTATCACCTGCGCCTCAGGGTCGCCGAAGCGACAATTAAATTCCACCACGCGCGGACCGTCCTCGGTGAGCATGAACCCGCCATACAGCACGCCCACAAATGGGTTTCCCTCCGCCCGCAATCCATCCACACAAGGCTGGAGCGCGATGCGCAGGAGTTCTTCCACCATCTCCGGCGGACAAACCGGCACAGGCGCGTAGGCGCCCATCCCGCCGGTATTTGGTCCCAGATCGCCGTCCAAAACCCGCTTATGGTCCTGGGAGGGCAGCATGGGTATCACGGTCTTCCCGTCGCTGAACGCCAGCAAGGTGACCTCGGGTCCGCTCATGCGCTCTTCGATGACCACTGCCTCGCCCGCCGCGCCAAACTCGCGTTCCAGCATCACCTGCTGTAAAGCAGACACTGCCTCGCTATCCGTTTCCGGGAGCAAGACCCCCTTCCCGGCCGCTAAACCGGAGGCTTTAATCACCACGGGATAATCTATTTCGTGGAGGTGATCGACAGCCTCCTCAAAATCGGTGAACGCCGCATAGCGCGCAGTCGGGATGCCGTGCCGCGCCATAAAGTCCTTGGCGAATACCTTCGACGCTTCGATCTGCGCCGCAGCCTGGTTCGGTCCGAAACAGCAGATCCCTTCGGCTGACAACGCGTCCACCAACCCATCCGCCAGCGGCACTTCGGGTCCTACCAGCACCAGGTCGATTTGCTTATCCTGGCAAAAGATGATGACGGCTGCGTGATCATTGACGTCCAGCGGGACATTCTCACCACACTCAGCCGTGCCTGCATTACCGGGCGCGATATAGAGTTTGGTGAGGCGCGGCGACTGAGCGGTTTTCCACGCCATCGCATGTTCCCGTCCGCCGGAGCCGATAATAAGAACTTTCATTACTGTGTTGGTCCGTTTCCGTCCGTTTGTCCGTTTCGCGAAGCGGTCCGCTGATAAACGATGCTTTATTTCAGGCTCCGCTCAAAGCCCGTCTTGGTTGTCTCAACGTCCACGTCGATCGGATAGTTCCCGGTAAAACACGCCTGACAATACCCTTCCGTCCGCCCCACCGCGCGCATCATGCCATCCAATGATAGGTAGGTTAAAGAATCAGCATTCACCATGGTGCGAATTTCATCCACGCTGCGCTGGTAGGCGATCAGGTCTTCGTGACGGCCCATATCCACACCCATAAAACAGGGATGCTTGATCGGAGGACAGGTGATGGCCACATGGACTTCCTTCGCGCCTGCATTGCGTAACAACTTAATTAATGGTCCGGTGGTATTGCCGCGTACAATGCTGTCATCGATCATGATGACCCGTTTGTTGAGAACATTCTCGTTGATCACGTTGAATTTCAAAGCCACGCCGCGTTGACGCAGGGAATCGGTCGGCTCAATGAAGGTCCGCCCGACATACCGATTCTTGATAAATCCGTCGTTATAGGGGATGCCGCTGGCACGCGAAAAGCCAATCGCGGCGGGGATCGACGAATCCGGTACCGGAATGACTACATCCGCCACCTGCGCCGATCCGCTTTCATCCTCGAGTCCGTTACCATCCGTTTGTCCGTTTAAAAGTCCGTTGATCACTTCATGCGCCAGTTCTTCACCCAGACGTTGACGCACATGGTGAACGCTCTGCTGATCCCAAACATGATCGGGACGCGCAAAATAAATATTCTCGAAAACACAACGGGCCAGAGGATTGTTCGGTTTAAGCGCCTGGTGTACTACCAGCGCATTGTCGGACAGGGTCACCACCTCCCCAGGGTTGACCTCCCGCACGGCTTCGCAGCCCAGCGTGTGCAAGGCTCCTGTTTCGGAAGCCACCGCGTATCCCCCGGCCGGCAACGGACCCACGCACAGCGGACGAAATCCCCACGGGTCGCGCGCCGCGTAAACGCAATCGCGCGTCAGGATCACCAGCGAATATGCGCCCCGCCATTCCTTCATGCAGGATTGGATGCGCTCACCCCAGGTCTTGCCCTCCGCACGCGCCAACATCAAGGTCATCACTTCGCTATCCGATGACGATGAAAGCCCGACACCGTCTTCCAGCAAGCGCTGGCGCAACTGCCCCGAGTTCACCAGGTTTCCATTGTGTCCCAGCGCCAGCGGCCCGTACATCGTCTCGATCATGAAGGGCTGGGCGTTGCGCGCCAACGAGGAACCCGTGGTTGAATAGCGCGTATGTCCGATGGCATAGTGCCCTTTCAATTCATCCAGTGTATGCGGACCGAACACCTGCGAGATCAGGCCGACATTTTTATAGACGGTCATCGTCAAGCCGTCCGCAACGGCAATGCCCGCCGCCTCCTGGCCTCGATGCTGGAGCGCGAACAATCCGAAGAAGGCCATGCGCGCCACATCTTCATTCGGCGCAAATATACCGATCACACCGCATTCTTCTTTGGGACTGTCCTCTGTCAGGGCTTCCAGGTCGACCAGGTTTTGCATACGACGATCTCCAGGGGAAATTATAAATTGACCTGTTTTACTTCAACAACCGGCTCGAGTGCGCGCAGTTCGGCCAGGACGGATTCAGGCGCTTCAGTATCCAGATTAATAAACGCCAGCGCGGTGCCGCCCGGCTCATCACGTCCGAGACGGTATTCAGCTATGTTGAGTTTTGCACGTCCTAATAATGAAGCCACCTGACCGATCACACCGGGCACGTCCCGGCTCTGAACCACGAGCACAAACCCTGAGGGCAACGCGTCCATGGGCATGTCGTCCATGCGCACGATCCGTAATACAGAATGGGTTAATAACGTGCCCACGATCAAGCGTTTTTCATCACCGACAGCCACCCGGCAGGCGATCACGTTGGCATAATCTTCCACACCAGGCAAAATACCCTGGCTGATATTCAAACCGCGATCGTATGCGAACTGCGGGGCATTCACATAGTTGACACTATCACCCAGGATGGGCGTCAACAGACCTTTCAACAGTGCCACGGTTAGCGGTTTCGCCTGATTCTGCACTTCCGGTCCATGATATGTCACCTGCACCTGCATGTCGGAAAGCGACGAACCTTGTCCGCGCAAGAGCTGCATCTGCAACGAACCGATCTTCTCGGCCAGCAACATGTAGGGTGCGATGGCGCGGTAATCGGCATCGCCTGCGAACGGCAGGTTTACCACATTGCGATATCCTGCGCCCCGAAGGGCGTCCAGCACCTGTTCCACGATGCGGATCGAGACGTCGTCCTGCGCTTCGAGCGTGGAGGCGCCGAGGTGAGGCGTCGCTACCACGTTCGGGAGTTGGACCAGCGCTGCAGACGTCCCGGAAATGGGTTCTGTTTGAAAGACGTCCAGCCCCGCCCCGGCCACCTGCCCCGACCTGAGCGCATCCAGCAAGGCATCTTCATCGATCAGGCCGCCGCGCGCGGTGTTGATGATCCGCACACCCTTCTTCATGCAGGCGAACTCTTCGGCACCCAGCAGGTTGCGAGTTTCATCGGTGAGTTGGGTATGCAAGGTAATAAAATCGGCGCGCGGGAAGATCTCGGCCAGTTCCTCTGCCAGTTCCACTCGCAGCGAATCGGCGACCTCTTCCGGGACGTATGGATCAAAGGCGATCACTTCCATACCAAAGGAACGCGCCCGGGCAGCCACGAGCCGGCCGATGCGGCCCATACCGACCACGCCTAAAGTTTTGCCCGCCAACTGCGTACCGAGAAATGGCTGTCGTTCCCACACACCCTCCCGCAAGCGGGCATTCGCCTGCGGCACATTCCGACAGAGTGCCAACAAGAGCGCAAAGGCATGCTCGGCCGCTGCGCGCGCGTTGACCTCGGGGATATTCATGACCATCACGCCCGCCAGTGTGGCGGCATGCACATCTACATTTTCCAGCCCGACACCTGCCCGGGCGGCGATCTGCAGATGACCACTTGCTTCTTTGAAAAAAGATGAGTCAAGGGCAGTCCCGCTGCGCGTGATCACCGCGGCATACTGCTTGATATGCTCGCGCAACTGCGCAGCCGACAAGTCATGCTTTACATCCAGATCGACGTCCTCTGCAGACCTCAAAAGTTGCAAGCCTGCATCGTTGATCGGATCAGTGACCAGAATTTGATATTTCATCATTCACCAAAGACTTGCTCAGGGCTTTTGGCATTGTTATGTGCCTGCAGGATGCGCTCGCGGTGAGCCTGATCCTTGAACAAGACCCGTCCGCTCTGGATGGCGGACAGGCCATTTTGAAAGACTTCCCAATACGTTGTATCAGCCAGCTTCCCTGCGCCAAAGGCAGAAAGTGCCAGCGGCAGCAGGCCGGACAGCCCGGGGCCTTCCACGAATACGGGTGCGCCATCCACAACTGCCTGACGTCGTTCGCCGCCACCAAAGCCGACGAACAACTTTACTACATCTTTGGTCACCAGATCTGTGGAGCCATCCCCAACCATCATGATTCGTTTGCCATCCCCGGCCAGGCTTTTCAGCACCGCAGATTTTCCATTCGACTCTGCCAACGGTGTGGGAGCGAACGCGAAATAAGTTTCGTCCGGGTTGCCGGCATAGACATGACGGGTGTAGTCCCACCAAATCCCTTGCAGCTGATCCATTTCCACGGCCACCGCAGAGACATTCGAAGCCGGGACGTGCAACAATTCGGCCAGGTCCAGCACCGCCGATTTTAACCCGCCGCTGACGATAAAGACCTCGACGCCGGCTTGTTGTAAAGCAGCCAGGACTTCGGCCGCCTCCGGCATCAGATTCCGGCGGTAGATCCTTCCAACCTCGGCCAGTTCTGCACGCGTCGGACGCAACAGTTCGAGGCGCCTGGCATACACTTCCTCCAATGGGATCTTTCCATCCATCGCCTGCCGCGTGAGATCCGCGATGTGCTCGGCCTGCCCTTTCAGCTGCGCCAGCTCATCGATCCCTTCCACTTTGACAAGCGTCATATCGCAATCGAAAATGACGCGTTGAAAACCTAGATGTCTTGACAGCATGGGATAAATATCCGCGTGAACCCTAGCGAAGTGATGTATCGTCCTCAATGATTTTGGCGGCTTGATTCTTCTGGAACCGGACCACCGCTTCCCTGACCTCGGCATCATACTGCCCGATCATTTTTGCAGCCAGCAGCGCCGCATTGACCGGCTCCAATACGAGCGCAGGCGCCACCCCGGATGGCATGCGCAGGGATGAGAATACGTCCGCACTTCCGAAGGCTTCACTAGGCGGAGGGCAGGCGATAACGGGTGCGCTGACAGCCCCATCCGTGAAGCCGCTCAGGGCATTACTGCGTCCGGCCACCGTGACATAGACTTTGGGACGCGGGTTGGATTCATACTCACGCAGGATCGTCAGCGCGTGATCCGAGGTCTTGTGCGCCGACCCGATGCGCAGCACTGTTTCGAGACCGAACTGTTTGCAGGCCTCGGCGATCTTGTTGCAGTGTTCCAGATCAGCCTTGGAACCCATAAGAATAATAATCAGCGGCTTCATAAATAAATTATCTCCTTCAATATCAGCGTTTAGATCAAACCGGCCTGCTTCAAATTTTTCGTCAGCCGTTCCTGCACCGGATAGGATCCCGGAACAAATTTATCACCGGTGAGCATCTCGTAGATCGCAATATAACGCTCCGAGGCGGCGGCCCATAATGAATCAGGCATGGCGGGAATGGGGCCGTCGCCGCGAAAACCCTGCTCCGCGTAAGTCAAGCGCACAAATTCCTTGTCAAAATTCTCAGGCTCTTCTCCTGCCTTGAGCTTGCCTGCGTAGCTAGCCGCTTTCCAGAAACGGGACGAATCAGGAGTATGCACCTCATCGATCAATACCACACTGCCGTCCGCGGCTCTGCCAAACTCATATTTGGTATCCACGAGGATCAAACCAGCCTTGCGCGCCAGGTCCTGGCCCCGCTTGAATACGGCCAGCGCGGCGGCTTGCACCTGATCCCAGGTTTTGGCATCCAGGATACCTTTCTCGACCACCTCGGCACACGTTAACCTCTCATCGTGTCCTGTTGCCCCACCTTTGGTGGTCGGTGTGATGATCGCCTCCGGCAGCGCGGCGTTTTTCTGCAAACCTTCCGGGAAACGATAGCCGTAGATCTCGCGTTCGCCCAGTGAATAGCGATACCACAAGGCGGTGGAGGTGACGCCTGTGATGTAGCCGCGCACAATGACTTCCACCATGAACGGGTCCGCCACCCGCACCACCGCCGCGTTCGGGTCAGGGATTAATTGGATATGATTCGGAATAATATCCTGCGTATTCTCGAACCACCAGGCAGACAATTGGTTGAGGACCTGTCCTTTAAACGGGACTTTGGCGAGGATGATATCGAAAGCAGACAACCGGTCTGTCGTGACGATCAGTCTGTGTCCGTCTTTCAGATCATACCAGTCACGCACCTTGCCGGAGGTTTTTCCCGGCAAAGGCAGATCGGTTTCCCCCAAGGCAGCGGGCAGAAGTTTCATGAGTTCGTTTTGTGAGATCATCTTTTTCTCCAGATCAAAAACCGTTTGCATATTTCACACCATTTTCGAATAAGGCCAGCCCGCGCCCGGCTGTCTCGCCGCGTGTGCGACGCGGGTGCTGGTATTCGAAGATGTGATTTTCCGGATGAGGCATCAAACCCAGTACATTTCCTTGCGGATTGCAGAGACCCGCAATATCCAGGGCAGAGCCGTTCGGGTTGGCTGGGTACTCGCCACGAGCAGGTGAGCCATCGGAACAGACATAGGTCAGGGCAATCTGGTCGCGGTTTTGGAAATCCGACAGCATCGACGGTTGCGCGGTTTGAAAATTCCCTTCACCGTGAGCGACAGGGCAGAGGATCATTTCGTTCAAGCCTTTGGTCCAGATGCATACCTGTGAGATCGGCTTCAGCTCCACCCAACGGCATTCGAAATGACCGACGGCGTTGAAGGTTAAAGTAACCTCAATGTCATTGCGAGCGACCGAAGGGAGCGTGGCAATCTCCTTATGGCGCCGAGATTGCTTCGTCGCTGCTTCGCTGCTCCTCGCAATGACATGATTACCCGGCAGGATCCCGGATCGGATCAACGCCTGAAACCCATTACAGATCCCGATCACGGGCTTGCCGGAGGATACAAATGCGGTGATCTCATCTGAGAAATAAGAGATCAGGTCAATCGCCAGGAGCTTGCCCGCGCCCAACGCGTCGGCGTAGGAAAAGCCTCCGGGCAGCACGATCAATTGGAAGTCCCGGGCGAACGATTTCCTGCTTCGCAACTCGTTGAGAGGCACGCCGACCGCGTCCGCACCTGCCAGGCCAAGTGCTTCGATCACGTCGAGATCCCGGTTGCTACCGTGTGCTTGAAGGACCAATGCTTTCGGTTTCATGGACTCGTATTCCAGGCAGTGATCAGATCGGGCAGAGAGGCATTAAGTACCAAAGAACCATCAAACGAGACGGTTAATGCCTGGGCTTGTGTCACAGCCCCGATCCGGATCAAGGGTAGGGTATTGAAAAGTTTCAAAAATTCTTGATTGTTTGATTCCGATACTTCCAGCAATAATGTCCCGGTCGTCTCACCGAACAAAGTCCGAACGTGATCTTCGCGTCCCGTCATTTCGAGATTCATACCCAGACGCCCGCCAATGCACATTTCAGCCGCGGCGACCGCCAGGCCGCCTTCGGAAAGATCATGCGCCGAGCGAATCAAACCGGCGGCCATCGCCCGATGAATTGCCAGGTACACCGCCGGGGCCGAATCGTTCACCTCGGGGATTGGATCCTTGGAGGACTTATCTGTGATCAATGAAAAATGTGAACCGCCCATGACCGGCTTGAAATTCCCGACCATGTAAATGGGGTTGCCGGATTCTTTCAAGTCCATGGTAACGGAACGATTCAC
>CAYUUJ010000036.1:0-9641 GCA_964447845.1 uncultured Anaerolineaceae bacterium | reverse complement strand
AGGCCAGCATACTCTGCAGGATCAGTCCGCCCGCGAAAGCATCCAGGGCGAACAACGCGCTGAGTCTGAAAACCACATCCCGCGAACGGTGCAACCCCAGACTCCGTTTCAATAGATCCGGTTTTTCAGGTTTTGAGACTTCAATTGCGGACGTGAGAATTAAGAACAGGAGGAAAAGGACGCATCCCCCCGCGCTGTAACCTGCCAGCAGAACCCGATACGACTCCAGCGCTGACGAGCCTGCCGCCTGCAATCCCAGAGACAACCAGCCGCCAGCCAGCGCGCCGGTGGCGGTGGCGAAGGAGCCGGCCAGGTTATACCAGGCAAAAATCCGGGTGCGCGTTTCGTTCGGGATCAGCTGCGTCAGCGCGGCCTGCTCCACGGACAGGAACGGGCCGATCTCGTTGCCGCTTGGGCTGATGACGCCCAGGATCGCAGCGACGATCAATATCAGCGGGTTGCGTGTCAGCACAAAGACGGCACCAGCTCCGATCATCAGCAAAGCCCCTGCCAGTAAAGTGCGGCGCCTCCCGATTCGATCCGCCGAAGTAGTCAGCCAGAGTGTGATGGCTGCGTCTCCCGCCAGGGTCAGTGTAAATAAAAGGCCGGTTTGCCCTTCGGTGAGACCCCCTTCGATCAAATATAAAGCCAGGACGACGGAGAGGAATCCATAACAAAAAAGGCGCACGATACGGGTCGTGAAGAGCAAGAAAATATCGCGATTCAAAATTGGAAGTCCCACAGCCTCTATGGAATGCCGCAAGCATATCATAAATAAAAAACCCGAGTGTTTTGTGCACTCGGGTTTTTTATCGCTAAGGTGTAGAGGTCGCGCTGGGCGTTGAAGTTACCCCACCGCCTGTCGAGGTGGCACTGCCTGCTGCGCCCCCAATGACGATGACGACTGTCACCGCATCTCCAAAAAATACGCCTTGGGTATTGGACATGCGCCACGACGCCTGGATAACTCCGGACTTGTTCGCGGGAGCGGTCATCGGGATCGATATTTGTGTGGAACCATTGACGGCGACGGCTTGTGCCAGGGTCAACGCCTGGCCTCCCATCGCGTCACCACCGATCAACGCGAATTTAAAACCTGCATCCCATCCACACGTCCCGGTATTCTTCACTTCCCAGGTCTTCGTGAAAGACTGTCCGGGCGTCATGGGTGTATTATCCGGGATGGTCACATCCCTCACATATACCAGGCCATTGCATGGCGCGGCCCCTCCGGCAATCAATGTGGAGGAGGTTGCCAAAGGCGTTCCCAGGGCCAGGGTGGCAAAAGGCGTTGGTGAGGGTAGCGGTGTATTCGTGGCTGTTGGATTAGCCAGTGCAGTCTCTGTCAATGCAGCCGCGAAGGTCTCCACGGCGTGTGTCCGGATCTGGTCCACACTCACAGTCGGTGTCGCCTCCGCAGAACTGCCTCCACAGGCACTCATCAACAAGCTGCCCAGGATCATTAGGAACGGTATCACATAATATTTTTGCATCAATAGGTCCTTTCACCTTCACTGAAATGAAACGAATTTCCGGTTTCAGCAAGCCGCCATTTTACCTGAGTCGGCCGGTGAAGATCCCCTGATCCTTAACCTATTATCTATCTCTAATCCTGGAGTGATTTTTGCCCGCTTTATTTGCAGATAACTTTCGCATAGTGTACAATTGTTCTACAAAGGATTCCCAGCGATGAATGCAATTGAAGTCTCTCACTTGCGCCGCCTGTTCAAGACCCATACTGGCGTGATCAAACGCACAGCCAAGGAAGTATTGGCTGTTGAAGATGTCTCTTTTGAGATCCATGAAGGGGAGCTGTTTGGATTGTTGGGTCCGAACGGAGCCGGGAAGACGACCATCGTCAAGATACTGACCACATTGTTGATCCCCACCTCCGGGATGGCGATCGTAAATGGCTTCGATGCGGTTAAGCAGGCGGAAGAGGTTCGCAAGCGGATCGGCTTTATTTTTGGCGGCGAACGCGGCCTATACTGGCGCCTTTCAGGCGTGGATAACCTGCGTTACTTCGCCAGCTTGTATGGGGTGGACCCGGATGTCTCAAAGAAACGCATTCCGTTCCTGCTCGACCTGGTCGGTTTGAACGGTCGCGGTGATGAGTTCGTGAGCGGATACTCACGCGGGATGAAACAGCGTCTGCATGTGGCGCGCACTCTGCTGCATGACCCCGATGTGCTGTTTCTGGACGAGCCTACCATCGGCCTGGACCCGGTCGGCGCGCGCGACTTCCGTCAGGTGATCCTCAGCCTGCAGTCCGAAAAGAAGACAATTTTGCTGACGACACACTATATGTTCGAGGCGGATGCACTTTGCAATCGCATCGGTGTGATCGATCATGGCCGCATCATCGCGTTGGATACACCCGGTGGCCTGAAGGCCAACGTTCGCGATCTTAATGTGGTGGAAGTGGAAACTTTCGGGGTTACTGAAGGTACGCTTGAAAAGCTGAGGGCGCTGCCCTTTGTGGATTCGCTTGCGGTGGAAGATCACGAGCAAAAACAATTGCTCCTGATCCAGACGCCGCGCGGCGCGGAGGCAGTCCCGGACGTGATGGCCGCGCTGGACGGTCAGCGGCTGGGACGCGTGATAGTTCGTGAGCCGACTCTGGAGGATGCGTACATCCGCCTGGTGGGAGGTAAAGTATGAGCGCAGGTATGCTCATCCGATATTGGCGCACGATCATGATCGTGGCTGAGATGACGATCCGTCAGCAATTTATGGAAGGCTTTGTCATCTTTACCATTCTCTTTCAGCCGATCCTCATCTCGGTCCTGGCCCTGTGGATGTTGAAGGATAAAGGTCCCGAGTTTGCCATGTTTGTGGTCGTGGGTTCGGGTCTCACCGGATTATGGTCCAGCCTGCTCTTTATTTCCGGCAACAGCATCAATGCCGAACGGTGGAGCGGGACGCTGGAGGGTTTGGTGGCCATGCCGATTCCTTTTGAGGTGATCGTGTTTGGTAAAAACCTCGCCAATGTGATCCAATCTCTGCTGTCGATGGTGCTGGGGTATCTGGTCGCGGCCGGTTTATTCGGATATGACCTGCACGTACAACAGCCGTTTCTTTTCGCGCTGACGCTGCTGTTTACGGTTTTCGCCTTCATTTGCTTTGGATTGGTCATTGCGCCGGTGTTTGTGATGAATCCAGGTGTGCGCAGCTGGCAGAACGCCATGGAATTCCCGGTTTATTTGATGTGCGGGTTTCTATTTCCGATCGCGCTGCTCCCGGGCTGGTCAAACCCGATCTCCTACCTGCTTCCGCCGTATTGGGCTGCCGTCGCTTTACATGGCACCTCCACGGCGGGCGCCTCCTTCAATGAGACACTCTTCGCCTGGGGCATGCTGGGCCTGTTCTCGATTTTGGATTTACTGATCGCCTCACGTTTGTTCAAGTACATGCTGTACAAAGCGCGCGCAGACGCCACGCTGGGAATGGAGTAAATCGATGCGTACCCTTGCAAATAATTTTCGCCTGTTCTGGCATGGGACCCTCTTATCTTACATCGCCTTGTTTCACTGGCTGCGTCCTGCCCAATATGCGGCCTCCAAGGTGCTCATGCCGCTGGCGCAGATGTTCTTCTTCGTTTTTTTGGGGACCTTTGCCACAGGAGCGGATAACGCGTCCTTTTATATCATCGGTAATGCCATCCAGATCACCGCCGTGAGCGGCATTTTTGGTGTGACCATGAGCGTAGGCGGTGAGCGTGAAGCAGGCACTTTACCCTACCTGTTTGGCACACCGGCCAATCGCTTGGTCATGTTCTTCGGTCGCGCTTTCATGCACATTCTGGATGGAGCCCTGGGTGTCGTGATCGCGTTCGCATGGGGTGTGATCCTGCTGGGGCTTGACCTCTCAAATACCGATCTCTCGGCGCTCCTTCTAACGATCCTGATCACCACCTTCAGCACGTGCGCGCTGGGACTGCTGCTGGGATGCCTGGCCCTCATCTCAGTGGAGGTCATGTTTATCAATAATTTCGTTTATTTCCTGCTCTTGATCTTCTCCGGTGCGAATGTGCCGATCGGCCAGCTGCCCGCCTGGATGCAGGCGATCTCATACGCCTTGCCTTTGACGCGCGGCATCGATGCCGCGCGTTTGTTGGTTGACGGGGCGAATCTTTCAAAAGTTGTCCCTTTGCTGTGGGGAGAGTTGGGGATTGGTTTGATGTACGGGATCGTGGGATATTTTCTATTCGCCTGGTTTGAGATCCAAGCCAAGCGCCGTGGAACCCTGGAAGTTTTCTAACGGGATCCTCAAAAACCAACCACGAAGTCACCAAGACACGAAGTCACGAAGGTCTTATTCTATTTGTTCCTTTGAGGCTTAGTGCCTTCGTGGTAAAAACCGCAGGATTTCAGAAAATTTCTAAATCTACTCGCAGAGAACTACACTACTCACTACTCTTGAAAGACGTCCACTCTCCTTATCTGCTATACTTAATGAAATCCATCTCGAGGTTTGATTGGCAAAGCATTTAGTGCTGGTTGCAGGTAACATCGGTGCCGGCAAGACGTCGCTCACCGAACGGATCGGCTCCCGCTTGAGTTGGTGGACGGGCTATGAGTCGGTGGCGGATAATCCCTACCTATCCGATTTCTACGCCGATATGCACGCCTGGGCATTTCATTTACAAGTTTTCTTCCTCGGTCATCGTGCAGAACAATATTTGCAAGCAGCCCGGGATTCCCGGTCCGCTATTCTCGATCGCAGTATTTATGAAGACGCTTATATCTTCGCCCGGGCGATGCATCACATGGGTAACCTCGCCGAGCGTGATTTCCTGGCGTATCGAAACCTCTTTGGCATGGTGGTGGAAAGTCTCCCGAGGCCCGATCTCCTGATCTATTTAAAAGCCCCGGTGACTGTCCTGATGGATCGCATCCGGAAGCGCGCCAGGAACATGGAAACAGGCATCACTCCCGAATATCTGGCCCTGCTTAATTCTTTTTACGACGAGTGGCTGGCTGCCTTCGATCTCTGTCCGGTGCTGACCATCTACACGGATAACCTGGATTTTGTGCATGAAGCCGGTCATCTGGATACAGTCGTCAAACGCATACAGGATAAGCTGGCGGGCAAAGAAGTAATGGATCTCAGCGATAGTTAGATCTCATGGATGAATCAGTATTCCTCAAGATCCCGCTCTTCAAGGATCTTCCTCAAGTCGAATTAGGCAAACTTGTACACGAGTTGCCTGTCGAGGATTTTGAGACAGGCATGTATCTATTCCGGGAGGGGGAGCACGGCGAACATCTTTATGTGGTGATCAGCGGGAAATTGGAAATTTTACTGGCCGCGGATACCCCCGAGGAGATGTTGCTGCGCGTGTGTGGTCCCGGTGAATACGTCGGCGAGATGAGCCTGATCATGCCCCAGGGACAGCGTACCGCCAGCGTACGCGCCCGAGAACATGCGCGCGTTTGGAGCATGAGCCGTGCCAAGTTCAATGAATCGATCCAGCGTTGGCCGGTGCTGGCGTATTCGATGGTGGGGGTGCTGAGCGAGCGCCTGGATGCGAGGAACGAATCTTCCTTCAACGATCTGCAGGATAAGAATCGCGCGCTGCAGAAGGCATACGATGAGCTCAAAGCGGCCCAGGTCCAGCTCGTTGAAAAGGAACGCCTCGAACGCGAGCTGGAAGTGGCAGCCGACATTCAACTCAGCATCCTGCCGGATAAGTTGCCGACACCCGAAGGCTACGACTTTGGCGCGCGCATCGTGCCGGCACGTCAGATCGGCGGCGATTTCTACGATGTATTTCATGTAAATGATCAACAGATCGGTGTCTTGATCGGTGATGTCGCCGATAAAGGCGTCCCCTCCGCGCTTTTCATGGCGCGTGCCCACGCGCTGGTGATGGCTGAAGCGGACTCAGGCTTGGGTGCAGGGGCTGTGATGGGCCTTGTCAATCGGCACATCACGCGGCTGGAAAAATCGTCCCAATTTGTGACCGCTTTATATGGCTTGCTGGATCTGGGAACGGGTGAATTTTCGTATGCCCGCGCCGGACATGAGCCGCCGCTTTTGCTTACCCCGGATGGGAAGGTGGAACGATTACCTTTTGGTCCGGGCATGTCGTTGGGTTTATGGGAAGCGATCACGCTCGATGAGCGGTCGATTATGCTGCCTCCCGGTTCGACGCTGTTGTTGTTCACGGATGGCATGACGGATTGCCGGAATCCGGAGGGTGTGGCTTTTGGGATGGATCGCATCCAACAGACCCTGACCGGGCTGGCCGGCCTGACGGCACAGGGAGTCTGTGATCGTTTGCTGGAGACCCTGAAGAGTTATGAAAATGGCGCGCCGCAGGATGATGATGTGACCCTGGTTGCCATCCACAAGGCTGGTTGATGAAATGAGCTAATTGCAAAAGTCACGGAAACTTTTCTGGCTGTATCCGCGAATTTTCGCTAATTTTCACGAATCGGCGGGTCTATTTCGCGAGAGTTCGCGGAGATGAGCGGATTAATAACAGTCTTCTTCTCCTACGCCTTCTCAAGCGCCTGCTCAAGATCAGCTAACAAATCATCTTTATGTTCCACGCCCACCGAAAGCCGCACGAGACCAGGATCCACGGCCAGCGGGGAGCCGGCCGTCGAAAGATGCGTCATCGCGGCGGGTACTTCGATCAGAGACTCTACGCCACCCAATGACTCGGCCAGCGTAAAGATCTTCGTCGCTTCGGCAACCCGAATCGCCGCCGCGCCGTTCTTCAAAATAAATGAAACCATCCCGCCGCCATTCTTCATTTGCTGCTTTGCGACCTTGAATTGGGGATGGGATGGATGAAATGGATAATATAACTGTGCGATGTGCGAATGCTTCGCCAGGAATTCCACGATGGCAGTCGTATTTTCAGCATGCCGGTCCATGCGCAGGGCCAGGGTCTTGAGGCCGCGCAGGACGAGGAAACAGTCCATCGGTCCCGGTACCGCGCCGACCGCGTTTTGCAGATAGGCTAATCTTTCGTATAGCGCCAGGTCTTTCACGACCAGCGCGCCGCCCACCACATCTGAATGCCCGCCCAGATATTTGGTGGTCGAATGTAATACGATGTCCGCGCCCAGCTCGAGCGGTCGTTGTAGATATGGGGTTGCAAAGGTATTATCAACCACCAACAGGGGATGATTTGGATGCGCGTGCACGGCTTCTGCCACGGCCCGGATGTCGGTCACGCGCAGATACGGGTTGGTGGGGGATTCCAGCCAGACGAGTCGAGTGCGCGCGGTCAACGCGTCAGACACAGATTCAGGATCGGTCGTGTCCACAAAATCAAAGTCCAGGCCGGCGCGCCGCAGCACCTTGTCAAACAAACGAAACGTGCCGCCATATACATCATTGCCTGCCAGGATATGCGCGCCGTTGTCCATGAGGTGAAGAACCGTATCCGTTGCAGCCAACCCGGATGCAAAAGCCAATC
Organism: uncultured Anaerolineaceae bacterium; assembly: GCA_964447845.1. Classification (GTDB taxonomy): domain Bacteria; phylum Chloroflexota; class Anaerolineae; order Anaerolineales; family Villigracilaceae; genus DASXQN01. The sequence continues at coordinate 2,206 of CAYUUJ010000036.1, read as the reverse complement.
CCTGGGTGCCGCCTTCCAGAGCGGCCAGACAATCTTCCAGGGCTTTACGGGTGGGATTCTTGGTACGTGAATACTCATACCCCTGACGTGCCCGGCCGACGCCATCCTGTGCATAGGTGGAAGTTTGATAAATGGGCGTCATAACCGCGCCGTTGTTCGGATCGGGTTCCTGACCGGCATGGATGGCAAGTGTTTCAAATTTCATTCCGACTCCTCACAATTTGGCTTTGACGCACATACTCATGGATAACAATCAGAAATTATACCGCCGCAAAGAGGTGCAATGACAAAAACATTATTGGCAGTGCTTGCCCATCCCGATGACGAATCTTTTGGTATGGGAGGCACGCTGGCTTTCTACGCGCGCCAGGGTGTGGATGTGCATCTGGTATGCGCCACGGGCGGTGAAGCCGGCACCATCGATCCCGAACATATGCTGGGTTTTGCTTCCGCGGCTGAGTTACGCGAATCCGAGTTACGTTGCGCGGCCGATAAACTCGGCCTCAAAGATGTACATTTGTTGGGTTACCGCGACTCGGGCATGCCCGGCACGCAGGACAATCGCCATCCGGATGCCCAGGTCATGCATTCGTTGGACGAAGTGGCCGGGCAAGTCGTCAAATATATCCGCACTTTTAAGCCGGATGCGGTCCTGACATTCGACCCGATCGGAGGCTACCGTCATCCGGATCATATCCATATACAACAAGCCACTGTGTTGGCTTTTGAAAAATCGGACGATGCCGCTTTCCACCCAGAGGCCGGGTCGCCGTTTAAATCTCGCGCTCTTTATTTCCATGTGTTCCCAAAGAGTTTCCTGAAGGTAATGACTCTCATCATGCCATTGTTCGGACAAAACCCGCGCAAAGTAGGCCGTAACCATGATATCGACCTGAAATCTTTGGCAGAGGTTGAATTTCCCACACACGTGAAAATTGACACCCGCTCCGTGGCGGATATCAAGATTGCGGCCAGTGTCTGTCACGCTTCCCAGGGTGGAGTCCAAATGCGGCGGGGGCCGTGGGGCTTTGTCACCAGATTGCTTGGCGAACACGAGGACTTTATGCGCTATTACCCCCCAGTGGATGGCAAATCCCGCGTGAGAACCGACCTCTTCGATCTTTAAGAAAGTACTAAAAACTTTACCACCAAGACACAGAGACACGAAACCTTTTTCTATTTGTGCCTTTGTGCCTTGGTGGTAAGCAAGTAGAGGCTTTTAGGCATACTCAAAAAATATACTGAAGAAGGGTTGTAATATTAGAAAATATGTTCTATAATAAGACACATTATCCACTTTAGAAAAGGAGAGGTCATGACCAAGCGTAATATTGTCCATATTGAAATTCCAGCCGTTGACTCCCAGAAGGCCGGGGAGTTCTATGAAAAACTGTTCGGCTGGAAGATCGACCATGTTCCCGAAATGCATTACACGATGTGGGACGCGGGGGATGGGTCGGCCGGCGGCTTCAACGACGTTGGGGAGGAGTTCAAGCCGGGGGATGTGCTGATCTATGTCAACAGCGACGATATCGAAGCCGATCTGAAAAAAGCCAAGTCGCTCGGTGCCACGATCCTGCGCGAAAAGGATGAGATCCCGCAGACGGGCTGGTTTGGGATCTTCAAGGATCCCACAGGAAACAGGATCGCGCTCTACACCTCGATGAATCCTGAATTCAACAAATAATCCTAGAATGGACACGGCCTCCCGTGTCCATTTTTCTTTTTTAGCACCAAAAATCGTGTAGACATCACTTGACGTGTAAAAGGCGCAGTGGTATCCTTGCGCCCAATGTTTGCTCACGCGCGTGTCCACACCCATACCGACGATAATACCCTCACTGATAAAGTGACGGGGCGTTGGTGGCTGTTGGCAAGTGCGCAAGCACACGTGTAAACAGGTTAAGAAGGCACACCCAGCGCCCTGCACAGCAGGGCGCTTTTCTTAAGGAGAGAGAGCATGTCCATTTCCAATGCCGCGCCCGTCCTGGCAGTGGACGAGAAGAAACTCGTCCCTGTTAGTGGATTCCTGCGTGAAATGGCGGATATCCCGCCCTCACGCATGTTTCTGATCAACAAATCGCTCAAGGTCTATCAGGAGCAAAATCCCGGCACGCCGACCTTCGATGCCTCACAAGGGGACGGCGGCGCGTCGCTGCCCGGTGTGCCGAATGCGATCCTGGAGCGCGCCGCGCAATTGCAGATC
>CAYUUJ010000035.1:0-9642 GCA_964447845.1 uncultured Anaerolineaceae bacterium | reverse complement strand
TCCGTGTAATCACGCCAGTTGAAAGCGCGCACTTGATAGGGGCAGTTGTTGCCGCAATAGCGGGTACCCACGCAGCGGTTATACACTTGCAGGTTCAAATCTTCGGCTTCGCTATGCACCGATGCAAACACCGGGCAGACCGGTTCGCACGGCGCGTTGTGACATTGCTGGCACAGCACCGGTTGAAACGACGTCATCTTGACTTCAGGGTATTCACCCTCCCAAAGACGCTCGATACGGATCCAATGCATGCCGCGGCCGTAGCCCGCATCCTCTTCGCCCACAAACGGGACATTGTTTTCCATCGAGCAGGCGACCACACATGCCTGGCAGCCCGTGCACAGGTCCTGATCGATCACCATTCCCCACTTGCCGGAGAGTTCCTCTTCGGAATTGTTCGTAAAGAAAGGTTGTTCCACGTTTGTTTCCATGCGCTCTCCTATCTTTGCTCGAATCCGTACACGCCCAACTTGCCCTCCAGGCGGGACAGCTCGCGTTTCCTGCCGGTCTTTTCAATGCTTACTTTAACACCTGCAAAAGCCAGATCGCCGGCTTCATTGAAATGCAGACCAAGCAGGTCTGCGGGGTTGACTCCACGCCCGTCTGCAAACTGACCGTACGCCGTATGACCCTGCCCAAAAGGAATAGCGATCACATCCGGACGAATGGCCGGGTACAGATATACGGACGCTTCCAATTCCCCGGCCTCAGACTTGATCAGAACCACATCATCGTCTTCGATACCGAGTTCGTGCGCAGTCTCCGGATTGATCTCAACCCACGTGCCCCACATCACCGTCGTGGTTGGGTCGGGCAATTCCTGGAGCCAGGGCTTGTTCGCTCCGGCCTCCGCAAAAATGGGGGAGACAAATGGGTGTAGGAAAAATTCGCCCTCCCCATGGAACTCGGCTGCTTCAGCCTGGATGTTGCTATTCAGCACATCCGCAGTATTCGGGGTTCCCAAACTCGCGCTGGTTTTCCACCAGCCGCCATATTGCTGAAAGTATGCGGTGAAAGTGTTAATTTCAGGAGCACTGAAGAAACCGTTCGTCTCGTTGATGAGACCGGCGAGCTTGCTCTGAATAAATTCGACTTCATCTTTGAAAGGCAACGCGCCGGCCAGATCGCCGTCCACGAGTGTCAATGCAGTCAACAGCACATCTGCCGTGGCGCGCGTATCGTACATTGGTGAAACAACAGGTTGCGCACCGGACAGGGTGGAATGTGCAACGCCGGTTGCCACACGCTGATAGCCCCAGGATTCCAATCCGTGATGATCGGGAAATATGTAATCGGCTTGCACGGCCGTTTCATCCGGGAACGTGGCGAACGAGATCACCAATGGCACATTCTTCAACGCCTCTTCAAAGCCAAGCGCTTTAGGCAGCTCAAATAGCGGGTTTACGCCGTGCACGAATAAGACTTTCACGCGCCCGCTCTTCATCTTTGCTGTTAATTCGGCCATTTCCCTGGAGCTCGCCGGCCGATGATATTCATTGGTCAGCGGTGACAGGGGCGAGAGATACACGCCTCCAGGCTGGCCAAGGTTTTCCATTGCAGTGTTCAATACCAGGACTGCCTCTGCGGTTGCTAGCCCGTTGTTATGGCCGAGTGCAGCCCCGCCCGGGATCGCCAGCGGATGCGCTGCACCGGCAAACATAATCGCCAGCCGTTCGAGCGTTTCGACGCTGATCCCCGACGCGGAGGCGGCTTCTTCTATATTGACAGCGGCAAACGCCGGCGGCAGCGTGCTGCCGCGTGACCGGGCAGCCAGCCGTCCGATGGCCATCGCCACCAACCCTTCGCTTCCGGGTTTAATCGGGATCCATTCGTCTGCTTTGGCGGCGGTCTGGGACATGCGCGGTTCGAAATGGACCAGCCGGCCGCGGGCCTTCGATTCGCTTTTCCGCATCCATGAATAGCCGCGTGTGTAGGCCACCGGTGAAAGCCAGGTCTCGAGGAAGTTGGCGCCAAAAGAAAAAGTGACGTCTGCACCGGCCAGGTCGAAGAACGGAAGGCTGGGCTCGCCGAATAGATTCTCGGCAGCCTTGCTCAAGGTGGCACGGGCTTCGAACATACTCAAAGCACCAAATCTAAGTGGAGCCGGCGCGCCGATCGCGTTCGCCAGGTCGGAAACCAGGTCGAAGAGATGATCCGGAGCCAGACCCGTCAGAAAGGCAATTTCATCCGGGTTATTTTTGCTTAAAGCATCCGCTGTCACTTGAAGGGCATCGTCCCAGGTCAGATTGGATTCAACGTCTTCAAAATCGCCGTTATAGAGTTTCTCGCCGCGTACCTGATGATAAGGACCGCGCATACGATTGGGATTGTACAAACCGTGCAGGGTCGCCTGGCCGCGTGCACAGGTTTTGCCCAGATTTACCGGATGGTTCTTGTTCCCCTCCACCTTGATCGCCCGCCCCTGGTGGGTACGGACAACCAGCCCGCAGCCGGCCGAACACTCGCGGCAGGTGGTTGCAAAGTAAGTGCTTTGCCCATTCAACGTATATTCCGGCATTTGCGTATACGGCTCGCGCGTCACATAGCGCGAGGCCGGCCCGCAGCCGGTCAGTAACGCGGTGGTGGCTGCGCCGGCCGAAGCCAGTTTCAGGAAGTCGCGCCGGGAATAATTTTTGCTCATCTCAGGTTCCTTTTTACCCGGTTTAATAATGGCACGTACCGCAATCGGTTAATTTCGTCAACTTCTCCTGGTCGTCGCCTGCGCGTTCACGGTGACATGTGAGGCACCAGCCCATGTTGAGCACCTGCGGATTTTCCGCGATGGTTACCCTGGACATGTTGCCGTGACAATTCTCGCAGTTCAACCCGGCCGCGACGTGCGGTCTGTGATTGAAGTGCACAAAATCCGGCACCTGCGCGACAGGAACCCATTGAATGGGCTCGTTATTGTGTACATATTCAGCCAGCTTTTCGAGTTCGGGTGTCATTTTCGTGATCTGCTGATGGCAGCCCCAGCATTTTGTTTGGGTCGGCAGACCAGGCGAAGCCCCACGCAAAGCCCCCGGGTGACAGTACAAACATTGAATCCCCAGGCCCACATGCAGATTGTGTGGAAACTGGATCGGTTGCTCAGGCGGCTGTTGGGTCTGATAAATTCCGAAGGCGGCCAGGCTGAAGAGGGTCAGGGCACCGATCAGGATCGCGATCCGGCCCATCGGTTGATTCAGCCATGAAAAACCACGTTTGATCATGAATGCTCCTGAGTTCAGTCCTTAACATTACAATCGTCCTGATGTCCAGGACGAAAAATTCAAATTCAAAAATAATTACTTTTGAAATTATAAACCAAAAGTGCGAAAAAGTACATATAGCAAGCCCAAAAAAGCGAATTTTAGGTCATGTTATACTTCCGCTTAAGATGAGAAAAGCGGCGCGGGTGTTCCGGCCTATCGCGGTCCTCGGCATTGGCCTTGTCCTGGCTCTGGTGAGCGGGCCCCTCAGCCAACCGACACTCGCTCCTGAAAAATTAAGTGTCGCGGCCTTAGCCTTTCAAGTGACCGCCACACCAGCCGCTGAACAGGCTTCTGAGATCGGTTCCACGGACGGCATTATGTTGATGAGCGTCGTCATTGTGTTGATCGTCGTCGTTCCCATATTACTGCGCCGCAAATCCTGGGCGAGATAAGCGCCTGCTCCGTAAAACCTGTTAGTACACGGAACTCACGGAAAAATTATTTATAAACGCTCTTTTCCGTGTCGTCCGTGTAATCCGTGTACAAAAAATCCTTGAACTCACCTGGTTTTCCAGGCTTTGGCTTTTTCGATCCGTTGTCCAAGCGGGGGATGCGAATAAAACAGGTACACCACCCACTTCTCAGGGTCCACTTCGCCTAAATTCTGATTCGCCAGCCGCGTGAAGGCGGACGCAAACGCCTCGCCCTTGCGCGTGGACTGTATCGCGTACTCGTCTGCCATGGACTCACGCCAGCGTGATATGGCGTTCTCGAGGGGCATGACGAGCAAGCCGTAGGCTCCGAGGATGAGACCCAAAGCCGGGAGTGCCGCCACATCCGAAATTCCGTTAAAACCGAAATATGCGATCGCCCACATCATGGCCAGCGATGCGAGATATAGACCGAGCGTCGTGCTCAGCGTTCCGAAAACGATCAGGAACGGGATATCGCGGTGTACGTGATGTCCCAGCTCATGGGCAAGAATGGTCTCGATCTCATCTGCCGTGAATTCGTTAATCAGTGTGTCGCCCAGTACGATGCGGCGGGTGTTGCCGATGCCGGTCAGCGCGGCGTTGGCCGATTTTGTGCGGCGGGACATATCGAACTTGAACACACCTTTCACCCTGGTATTGGCGCGTTCGGCTAGTCGCAGCAGGCGCTCGGCCAGATCTTTATGTTCTTCATCGAGCGGGACATACTTGTTGAATAGCGGCATGATCAACACGGGGGCGAGATTGGAAAGCAGCACGTTGAAAACCAGCAGACCGCCTGCCGCCCACAACCACCACAGATCGCCCGCAGCGCGCAAAGCGAGATACATTAATTCAATCACCAGCAAACCCAAAGGCGCGCCGATCGCGAGTCCCTTCAACTGATCTAACATCCAGTCCTTGAAACTCTGCGTGGATTGACCGAACCGATGGGGCAGGATGAATCCGCTGTAATAACCCAAAGGCAGGTTGAGCAGAAAATAGATCCCGCCAAATACGGTGACAAAGCCGGCCACCAGAAGCCAGTCGTTCGTTGACCAATTAAGCATCAGCCAAATTCGTAACGAAACAGACCAACCAAAGAAGAGCCAGGCCAGGGTGTAGAGGGCGCTGAAAGCTGTGTCCACCAACCACAATCGGCGGCGGATGCGGGCATATTGTTTGGCTTGCTGTTGGCGCTCAGGGTCAATTATGGTCATGGTTTCCGATTTTCGATTTACGATTTACGATTTTTGTCTTTCCGCGCCCAACCGCGCCAGGATCTGATCACTGGAGAGTACCTGGCCATACCATTCCAGTGCGGCCAGGAACGCCTTGTGGACCTGATCCGCCGGGACGACCGTATCGCCATATTTCAGGTCCCTCGTGGCGCATGCGTCGGCGGCAACGATCACCTGGAAACCGAGATCCGCAGCGGCGCGGGCAGTGGCGTCCACACACATGTGTGTCATCATCCCGCTGATGACGACGCGCTCGATCCCCCAGCCCTTCAGCAGATCCAGCAGGTTCGTTTCCCGGAAGGAATTCGGGAAATGTTTATATACGATCGGCTCGCCTTCAAAGTGCGCGACCGAATCGTGAAAGTCGGTGCCGCGCTCGCCGGGCAGGAAGAAACTTGCGTCCGGCTCGGTGGAAATATGTTGAATATGCACGTGATGCCCTGCGCTCTCACGAAAACACTGTAAAAGCATGTACGCGCGTTGCGCAGCAGCCAGCGGTTGGACGAGTTCAAATTTACCCCCGGGGAAATAATCGTTTTGGATATCGATCAGGAGCAAAGCTGTATTCATTTCTCTCCAATCCTACTTTCGTCCGAAATCGGCCGGGTTTTCCCCCCAGGCTTTCGTATCCCACTTCAATACCTTGAATGCCTTCAATGTCTCCAGGCTCCGCTCGGCGCGATCGATCAATTCGAACAACATCGTGTTCGAGCGTGTCCGCGCCAGCTTGGTATTGACTCTTTTTGCCTTGACCCACGCGATGGCATTCTCTGAATCCGAATAGATCGGCCAATGACGTTTGTTCTTGGAAAGCCAGTCCATGGCACGCACGATGGCCAGGAACTCCCCGACATTATTCGTCCCGTCCGGATATGGCCCGGCATGGAAGATCTGCCTGCCATCTTCGGTCAGCACGCCGCGATATTCGAGCGGACCCGGAGATCCTGCGCATGCCGCGTCCACGCTGATGGACGGCAGGCTCGGTTTGGTCGATGCGAAAAGCCATTGCTGATGAGCCGACGGTTTGCTCTTGTAATCAACATAGCCGGCCTTGAAAACCGCCTGCGCAGCATCCAGACTACCGAAGGCTTTATATTGAGCTCCGGCATATCCGGAAACGGAGGCGGACGTTTCAGCCCATGAAGTAAAGATCCCTGTCTTGCGTCCCTTCCAAACCACGTAATATTGTTTCTTGGGCATGGCACGATTGTACATGATTCTGAAAATCGACATTCTCTTTTTTGCCACGGATTGCGCGGAAAATTAATTTCTTTTCCGTGAAAATCTGCCGAAGGATCCGTGGCTAAGCCTTTTTTCACGATCAATTTTTGACTTGACAAACTGGATAAGCATCGTAGAATTGCCGTCTGGGTAATTCCGCATGCTGACTTTCAACTTTTGCTCCTGTCCAAGGCGGGATTCGTAATCACCGCTTGAGACGCTCGTACATACCGGCAGTCAACGGCTTCGGACGGTGGACGACCCCCGCGCACAATTTCATTCGCGCTGGCGTTTAGCCGCCGTCTTTTCTTTTGCCCGTTGACTGCTTTCAATAGCTCATAGATAAAAAGAGGAATCCATGCCTTACACACATCCTGAATACCTGGTTGACACCGAATGGGTGGCCGCCCACTCGAAGGATCCGGACGTCCGTATCATCGAATCGGACGAGGACCCATTGTTGTACCCGATCGGTCATATCCCCGGCGCGGTCCAGGTGGATTGGTTCAGCACCCTGCAGCATCCACTGCGCCGCGATTTCCTAACGAAGGAAAAATTTGAAGAAGTGGCCTCCGGTCTGGGCATCACACCCGAGACCACAGTGGTCTTTTACGGTGACAAATCCAATTGGTTTGCGTGCTACGCGTTGTGGCTGTTCCAATATTATGGCCATGAGAAAGTCCGTATCATGAACGGTGGACGCGCCAAGTGGGAGCAGGAGATGCGGACTCTTGAAAAGGAGGTCCCCACCTACTCCCCCAGCAGGTACAAAGCCAAGGAACCGGATAAATCCATCCGCGCCTTCCGTGCTGAAGTTTTGAAGCAAAGCGAAGCGAAGAAACCGCTGGTGGACGTGCGCTCCCCGAAGGAATACTCGGGCGAACTGATCTCCATGCCGAACTATCCGCAGGAAGGCGCCACGCGCGGCGGACACATCCCCGGAGCAGTCAGCATCCCGTGGGCACAGGCCGTCAACGAGGCCGATAGCACGTTTAAAACGCCGGAGGAGTTGCGCGCCCTTTATGAAGGAAAAGGCATCACACCGGAAGGCGAAGTGATCGCTTACTGCCGCATCGGCGAGCGTTCATCGCTCACCTGGTTCGTGTTGAAGTATTTGCTGGGATACCCGAAGGTCAAGAACTATGATGGTTCATGGACCGAATGGGGCAACCTGGTGGACGCGCCGATCGAGAAATAAATTGAATGCGTTGTAGGGGCGGGTCTCCTGAATTCACAGAAGCCTCGTCTAAATACTGGCAGACCCGCCCCTACAACGCCCAATGATCAACAATGCCCCTCCCACCCAAGCTCCAGGCCATCGTGGACGACTTCGCCGATATGTCGCGCGAAGACAAGATAGAAACTCTGATCGGTTTCTCCGAGTCCCTGCCGCCACTACCCGAGTGGCTGAAGGAACAGCGCCAGAAGATGGAACCCGTGCCCGAATGCATGACGCCCGTTTTCTTATTCAGCGAAAAACAACCGGACGGCGGGTTGATCTTCCACTTCGATATCCCGCGCGAAGCCCCCACGGTGCGCGGGCTGGCCGCAATACTGGCCAGCGGCCTCAATGGATCGAAGCCGGAGGAGATCCTGTCTGTGCCGGCGGATTTTTATCTGCCGATGAAACTCGAAGAGGCCATCAGCCAGCAGCGCATGAATGGTTTTAGCGGAATCCTGGCCCACATGCGGCAGGCGGCCGTAAAAGCTCTGGAAAATCCATAGAAAATATTCTTTCCCCAAAATTTAAATTTGGACGCGGATGAACGCTGACTTACGCTGATTCAGGAACATAAAATCAGCATTTCCCTTTTTAGCTTGCTTCCTCCCAACCGCTTTCCTCCACCGCCATGAAAATATCGGTGGCCGAGATCAGGCCGATCAGACCGCCGTTCTCATCCACCACCGGCAAATGATGGACGTGATGTTTTTGCATCACCAGGGAACATTCCTTCAAAGTCATTTCGGGTTTCGCCAGGATGACCGGGCTGGCCATGATCTCGCTCACGCGTGTCTTGGCCGGGTTGCGATCCTCCGCCACGATCTTGTCCCGAATGTCGGTGGTGGTGATGATGCCATACTCGGGATTCTTCTCGGTCACCGCGATGACCACGCTATGAATTTTACGGCGGCGCATCAACGTCATCGCGTGGGACACACTTGAATCGGGATCCACTACGATCACGGGTTTGCTCATCCAATCACGGACGGTATGAGGCATTAGATTTTCTCCTTATCTGGAAAGGGTTTCCGCTGCTGCGCGGCGAGATTCTTTTCTTCGCTGAGAATGACACGATTTACTGAATAACCAGATTCACCGAATCGAGTGCCAGCACAGATCCATCCGCAGCGCTGAAATCCGCGACCATCAACCAAACCTGGCCCACCGGCAGGCCGCTCAGATCGATCTGGACATCAAACGTACCGGGCGCGCCCAGGTCTGCGGCGGTGACCATGATCGGTCCGCGGGCGAGCTCGCTGCCATCCATGCCGTAAAAACTATAACTTAAAGTGTTTTCAAAAGGAGCGATGGCTACGCTGCCCTGGAGCTGCAGTGTGCCGCTGACCTCGGCGCCCGCTTGTGGCGCGTCGATGCTGATCACGCGCTCCGAGCCCAGCGGCGTTTTTGAGGTGGCGCCGACCAGCATTAACTGATTCCCAACCAGCTGAAACGTACGCGTGACCGGCAGCTCAGGGCAGCAACCCGGATCATTGGGGTCGTGCACGACCGCCTCGAGGAAGATCTCTCCATTTTGTACGTTGAATAAATTGATCGCGGGTCGATCGTCGATCGTATAGGAAGCTGCATGCCGCGGCTGACCGTTCTCATTCACCACCGCCGCCACAGAAACGAAGACACCTGTCCCGCCGTAATTTTCGGCGATCAACACGGCCGCGTCCAGCGCGCCATCCTGATTCAGATCACCGATCATGACCTGCTGATCGGGCTGGACAGCCACCAGATGCAAGGACACAAAATCCGCAGCGGCCGGATCGGTGCCTTGAGTGTACGCGCCGTCCGAAAATCGGTAAACATGCGCTGCTCCATCAAAAGCTGTGATCGTATACTCAGCATTAAGGACTTGTTCAATCGTCAGCGGGGGAATGTTCGGGGGCGTGGCGGTCCAGTCAACGGGACCAGCCGGGGTCGGAGTCAGGACCGGATAGCCTGGAATCGATGAACAAGCCATGATAGCGAGGATCAATGTCAACGCTGGGAACAGCCACTTGCGAGAGTCCATGGATCTCCTAGGGGAATAACGACGTCCAGGTAGCGGCGCCATCGGTGGTCTTGTAGAGAGTATAACGACCGGTCGTATCGTCCGTGATGACCCAGCCCACCAGTAGGTTGACGAAATCCATGCGGACCACGTTATAGCCGAAGTCGATATCCGGAAGAACGAGCGTCCATGTCTGGGCCGCGTCGCGCGTGACGTAAAATAGGCTGCCGTTCCAAACGATCCCCTCCGTAGCTGAGACGAAATCCGTCGATCCGCCATCGCCCGCCTGGGCGCG